>JAEWEI010000436.1 GCA_023389545.1 Actinomycetes bacterium
CGGCGCTCCCGAGGACGATCCCGGCGCCATCCCGCTCGCGTTGGCGGACGTCCCCGAGCGCCAATGCCGCGAGGTCGTGCGCTGGAAACCCGCGCACGGGCACCTCCTGGTGATCGGCGAGCCGGGCTCCGGCCGCACCGAGGCACTGCGGACCGCGGCGGCCGGGGCGCTCGGTCTCGGGTGGCAGGTGCACGCCGTCGGCTTCGCCACTCCCCCTGTGCCGCTGGCCTGCTTGGGGACCGTCGTCGGCGCCGACGACCCACGGCGGCTCGCGCGCCTGCTGACCCTGCTCGCGGAGCGCCCCCGCACCGCGGACGGCGCCGAGTCAGACCCTGCGGGGCCACGTCAGCTTGTGCTGGTGGACGGCTGGGAGCCGGTCCATGACGCGCTCGACGGGATAGGTCGTGGCGGCGCGGGGCGCCTGCTGACGGACCTGCTGCGCGATGGCCTGGCCCGCGGCGTGACAGTCGCGGCGGCCTCGGGCGCTGTGGCGCGCATGGCGGCCCTCGGCGGGCACTTCCCCGACCGGCTCGTGCTCGGGATGGACGCCGTGGACCAGGTGCTCGCGGGGGCGCCCGCGAGGCTCACCGGGCGCCCGCGGCACCGAGGGCGCGCGGTGCACCTGCGGGGCTCCGAGGCGCGCGAGTGCCAGATCGCGCTGGTCGAGGGCACGCCGGCGGCTCGGCGCCCACGCGGCGGGCGAGCACTTCGCCTGCTGACGATCCCCATCGAGGTCACGCTCGCGGACCTCGATGTCCCACGCGCGGATGCCCGTGAGGACCACATCCCCGTCGGCCTCGGCGGCGACGACGCGACGGTCGTCTGCCTGGACGTCGCCCGGGGCGTCCTGGTCACCGGGCCCGCCGGGTCGGGACGCACCACGGCGCTCGCCGTGCTGGCCCACGGCCTGCTGGACCGTGGCCGCGCCGTGGCCGTGGTGGGCTCCGACGCGGCGCTGCTGCGCGTGCCCGGAGTGCGTTGGGCTTCCGAGCCCGCGGGGTTGGCGGACCTCCTCGACGAGCTCGCCGCGGAGCGCGTCGGCGGCATGCCGGAGGTGGACCTGCTGGTGGACGACCTCGACGTCATCGAGCAGATGCACCCGGCGCAGGCCGAGCGGCTCGCGCGGGAGTCAGCGGCCCCACAGGGAGGACTGCGGGTCCTCGCTTCGGCCCGCACTGCACGCGCCGCCACCGCCTACCGCGAGCCCATCGCCAGGTTGCGCTCGGCCCGCGCCGGGCTGGTGCTCGACCCGCTCGAGCCGGGCTCGGGCGACGTGTTCGGCCTCGACCTCACCACGGTCGCCGATCCCTCGCGCGCCCATGCCGCCGGGCGCGGAGCCGTGGTGCGCGGCAGGACGCTGACGCCGGTGCAGGTCGCCCGCTCAGCGCCCGGGTGAGGAGGGCGAGGCGGCGCCGTCACCGCGCCCAGCAGTCGCCGCCACCACCGACGGCAGCACGAGGCCGACGCCGATCGCCAACGCGATCGCCAGGACGCCGGCCGCCCACACGGTCGGCTCGACGCTCAGCCAACCGGCGGCGAGGACGATGAGGAAGAGCTGCCAGGTGAGCACCGGCGATCGGGCCCACCGGCGCCCGCGCCACAGCCCGCGCGCGCTCGCCACGAGGACTGCCGCCACCCCCAGGGCGAAGGCCACGAGGAACGCCATCGCCCCCGCCACCTGCGAGCCGCCGACGATCTCGGCGCCGAAGGCGACGCCCAGCCCGACCAGCATCGCGGCCTCGAGGAGGACGAGCAGGCACAGCGCGGCGAGCAGTCGAGGAGCACGTCTCAAGGGCACGCGCCGACC
Source organism: Actinomycetes bacterium (assembly GCA_023389545.1). Taxonomy (GTDB): domain Bacteria; phylum Actinomycetota; class Actinomycetes; order Actinomycetales; family Cellulomonadaceae; genus Cellulomonas_A. The sequence continues at coordinate 1,808 of JAEWEI010000436.1, forward strand.
CTACGTGAGCGGCCTGGCCACTGCCGGGGTGTCCCACCTTCGTGCCGGAGCCCCGCCTGGCCGTTTGCGTCGGGCGGCCCTGGTCCGGCCCCGCGCAGGCCCGCCCGAGTCATGGGATGTCATGGCCTGTCGGACTGCCCCGCGTATGCGCAGGTCAGCGGGATATGCCGAGGGGAGGACGGGCCAGTTGGACCCGATTTCGCCCTGTGCGCCGAAGAGGATAGGGTGGCGAGTCCATTCACAGGTGACGTCCAGGTGTGATGAACACCTCAGCGTGCGTGAGAAACCCGCGCGCCCCAAGATCTTGTGCTGCGCGCCCGCAGGTGTGAGGCTATTTCACAGCAGTTGATCCCCCCACCTGTGCGCGTAGATCCCACGAGCCGCCATGTCGCTGAGCCGTGCTGCGCGCACCAAGCCTGGAACGTCCTGAACGGGACCTTGGCTTGCCCTGTGCAAGGAGAAATTCATGGATTGGCGCCACCGCGCAGCATGCCTGGACGAAGACCCGGAGCTGTTCTTCCCGATCGGCAACACCGGCCCCGCGCTGCTGCAGATCGATGAGGCGAAGGCCGTGTGCCGTCGCTGCGAGGTTGTCGACACGTGCCTCAAGTGGGCCCTCGAGTCCGGCCAGGACGCCGGCGTCTGGGGTGGCCTCTCGGAGGACGAGCGTCGCGCCCTCAAGCGGCGCACCGCGCGCCAGCGTCGCGCGAGCTGAGCAGCCCGACCACCAGCATGACTGCCTGACCCCCGGCGCTCCGGGCCTCCCCCGGACCGGCAGCGCACGGCATGAGAGCCGCCACCAGCACCTCTGCTGGGGCGGCTCTCGTCCGTTCTCGGACAAGCGCGACGCCCCGCGACCGGCGCGTCCACCGAGGTCGCCCGTCCGATGAGGCGGTGCGCCGGCAACCGGGCGCTCAGACCGAGCCAGCGCTCTCCCGGCCCGGGTTGCGCAGCACGGCCTCCAGCACCACCTGCGTGCCCCGGCCGCCGCCCTCACGCGGCCCCCACTCGATGCTGCCCCGCAACTCGTTGGCCACCAGCGTCGACACGATCTGCGTGCCCAGGCCGCTGCCGGCGCCCGCCGACTCCGGCAGCCCGCCTCCGTCGTCCGCCACGACCACGCGCAGCGCCTGGCCCTCGCGCTCGGCGGTGACCTCCACAGTGCCGCCGCCCACCGCGGAGAGCCCGTGCTCCACCGCGTTGGTGACCAGCTCGGTGAGCACCAGGGCCAGCGCGGTCGCGTCCTCGGCGGGGACCAGCCCGAAGGTCCCGCTGACCACTGTGCGGACGCTGCTGCCGGCGGAGGCGACGTCCGCGGCCAGGCGCAGGCTGCGGCCCACCAGGTCGTCGAACGGCACCGACTCGTCGAGGGTCTGCGAGAGCGTCTCGTGGACGAGCGCGATCGTGGCGACCCGGCGCATCGCCTCGTCGAGCGCCTCACGCGCCTCGGGGTTGCTCATGCGCCGCGACTGGAGCCGCAGCAGGGCCGCGACCGTCTGCAGGTTGTTCTTCACCCGGTGGTGGATCTCCCGGATGGTCGCGTCCTTGGTGATGAGCTCGCGCTCGCGACGCCGCAGCTCGGAGACGTCGCGGCAGAGCAGCACCGCGCCGATGCGCTGCCCGCGCTCGGTGAGCGGGACGGCCCGCAGCGACAGCGCCACGCCCTTGGACTCGATGTCGGTGCGCCACGGGGCGCGCCCCATCACGACGAGGGGCATCGACTCGTCCACGGGCG
>JAEWEI010000443.1 GCA_023389545.1 Actinomycetes bacterium
CCGACGGCCGCCGTCCGTAGGATCTTCACGTTGGTGTTCCTCCCAGGTGCGAGGCGATCGCCGTCTGGCGTCGCCGAGGGTGGTGCGTCCGACCTGCAAGTGGTCGGCTCGGGGTCCTCACGAGACCCCGAGCTGACCGGACAGGACGAGGACGGCGGCCCCGAAGAGCGCGGCGTCCTCTCCCAGTGAGGTGGTGCGTAGCCGCAGGTCATGCCCGATGACGGGCATGGTGCGCTGCCTGACGGCGTCCAGCGCCGCCTCCCGCAGTGGTCCGTCGAGCAGCTCCGGCGGACCGGAGAGCAGGACCTCGGCGAGGTTCAGGGCGCTGACGACGGGCGCCAGCGCGGTGCCCAGCAGCCGCCCTGCCGATGCGAGTGCCGCATCGGCGTCCTGGGGGGAGAGCCCGGCGACGCGGCGTCGCAGGGCGGGGACTGACAGCACTGTCTCGAGGCAGCCGCGCCGGCCGCACGCGCAGGGCAGCGCGGGGTCTCCCCCGAACGCCTCCTCGCGCTCGTCCACGACTGTGACGTGGCCGATCTCCCCGGCGGCGTCGCGGCGGCCGCGCACGAGGGCGCCGTCCACGACGAGCCCGGCGCCGAGGCCTTGGCCGACGGTGACGACCATGAGCCCGTCGCCGGTGGCGCCGCCGTAGGTGAGCTCGCCGAGCGCGCGGGTGTTGGCGTCGTTCGCGACGTGCACGGGGACGCCGAGCTCACGGGCGAGGTCGGCGGCGAGCGGCACGTCGTACCAGCCGCGGTTCGGGGCCTCGACCACTGCGCCGTCGGCGGCGATGACGCCGGGCGAGCCGATGCCGACGCCGATCACCGGCTTGTCCGCCGCGGCGAGCAGCTCCCGGCACAGGTCGCGCAGCACGTCGACGGCACGCTCCCCCGTGTGCCCGTCGAGGGGCGCCGTGCGCCGGGCGACCACGTCGCCGACGAGTGTCATGACGGCGCCGCGCAGGCTCTCGTCATCCGCGAGGTCGATGGCCACGACCTGGAACTCGGCGCTGCGCATCCCGACGAGGGTCGCGGGCTTGCCGACCTTGCCCTCCTGGCGCACGCCGAGCTCTTCGACGAGTCCCTCGGCGAGCAGCGACGCGACGAGGTCGGAGACGGTGACGCGGGTGAGCCCGGTGCTGCGGGCCAGGTCGGCGCGCGAGGTGGCGCCGGAGTGGAACAGGTGCTGCAGCACCATCGAGCGGTGGTGGGCGCGGGCGTGCTCGGGGAGCAGCTTGGCCGTGGGACGGAGGATGCCCCCCAGTGCCCTGCCGGCGCCGCCGTTGGCTCCGTTCGCGGTGATCGCTGTCACATTTGTTAGTGAACCTGCCTTACTAATCGGCGTCAAGGCTCTTCTGTGACTGTGATCACTTTGTGATGTGCCGGTCTGCCCGGTTTCGAGAGGTCAGCGCGGGCCCGGCCCGGCTCCCTCGCCATCCCGCGCCCCGATCCAGCCCCGCGCTCCTTCATGCCGCACGGAGCGGCTCGCGGCCTCGACCCCGGCCTCGAGCGCCGCCCCCACCTCATCACCCAGGGCGAGCCGAGCAGCGAAGGCGCCATGCAGCACGTCACCCGCGCCAAGCGTGTCCACCACCGCGTCCTGAGGCACGACGGGCGGCTGGACGACGCGCACGGCCCCCTCCCCCGACGCCGACGCAGCCGTGTCGATCCACCGCAGCGGCCCCGCGCCCGCAGAGCGCGCGACAGTCCGAGGCCCGAGGCCCGCCACCGCCATCAGATCCTCGAGGGCGCCGGGCCGCGCGGCCGTGGCGCCCGCCACCCCCTGCGGAAGCCGGAAGTCCGCCGAGAGCACCGCGTGGTCCACGACGGCCAGCAGCTCGGCCAGCCCGTCCTTCCAGCTCCCGCCGTCGAGCGCCACGTCAATCCCCCGCTCACGCGCCGCAGCCGCCAGCGCCAACGCGCCAGCGAGATGGTGGCCGTCGAGCAGCAGAGCCCGCGCGTCGTCGAGCACCCCCGGCAACAGGCGCCGCGCCCGGTCGCCCAGATCCCCCACCCCCGTGCCGTTGACCGACGCCACCGCGCGCTCCCCCGTGGACCGCGTCACCAGCACCGTCGACACGGCAGGCGCCGCGGCCTCCCCCCCGACCAGGTCCACCACCTCGCCCCCGGCCTCGACGAGGCCCGCCCGCACCAGGTCCGCCACCGGCCCCGAGCCGATGGCCGTCACCAGCCGGGTCGGCACGCCGAGCGCAACGGCCGTCGCCGCCGCGTTCGCCGCCGGTCCCCCGAACGTCACGTGCAGCCCGTGCGCCACGACCTTCTCATCCGCGGTCGGCACATGGTCCACCACCTGGAGCACGTCCAGCGTGGTCAAGCCGCAGCACACCAGCAAGGGACGACGCGGTTCCATCTGCGAGACACCTCCGGGGCTGGGCGCAGCCGCCGACGCGGCCCGCCGACTGTATCGACCGACCGTCCCGCCCACCTGCGCCCACCCCGCGACCGCTAAGTTGTGCGAGACGCCGCGACGCCGACGACCGAAGGGCCCCCGATGCGCCTGTCCATCGATGCCGGCTCGGCATCGCCGCCCTACGAGCAACTGCGCACACAGATCACCGAGCAGGTCCGCTCAGGCGCCGTGCCGCCCGGCACCCGGCTGCCCACCGTGCGCCGCCTCGCCGAGGACCTGGGCCTCGCCGCGAACACCGTCGCGCGCGCCTACCGCGAGCTCGAGCACGGCGGAGTCGTCGAGACGCGGGGCCGCAACGGCACCTTCGTCCGCGCCGCCGACGCGGTGCAGGCCAGCGAGGCCATGGCGGCGGCCCTCGCCTTCGCGCGCCGCGCCCGCGAGCTCGGCCTTGACGACGAGACAGCGCTCGGCTGGGTCCGCGCCGCCCTCGCCGAGCCCGCCTGACCAGGCTCTGCCGGGCTACTCGGCGGGGACCTGGCGCTCGACGAGGTAGGAGTGGCCGTCCGGGCCCACGACCCGCTCGAGCTGGGTGCGCAGGTCCTGGTCCCGCCCACGCTCCTCCGCGCTGACGGGGCGGTGCGGGGCTGTCGAGTCGCCGAGCTGCGGCGGCCCGAAGATCGTCAAGAGCTTCTCCGTCACGCGCATGCCCAGCGGGGTTCGGGGGCCTTGCCCGTCATGGCCTTCTCCTTGCCGGCGCCACAGCGGCGCCCTCTGCTCCCATTGTCGGCCCGCCGCCGGGCGCGCTGCCGCGAGGGCCCCCCGCCTGGCGGTCGACCAATAGCCAGGTGGCGCCGCCGAGCACCACTGCCGCGGCGACGACGGCCGGCCACGCGCCGATCGTCGGGGCGGCCAGATGCGATCCCACGAACGCGAGCACGGCCACCAGCACCACGGCGCCCACGCGCCACCACCCGGCGGCAGGGCCGGACCGCCACGCGCACCAGGCGCCGCCCGCGAGCAGCACCACCGCCGCGAGCGGACGCACCCCGGTGAGCTGCCCGACGGCGAAGCCGCCCACGAGCGTCAAAGCGGCGGCCACCGCTGTGGGGAGAGCAGCGAGATGAGGGCGGGGCACGGGCCCACTCTAGGCGCGTGCCAGCGTCCACCAGCGCGGAGTCCCGCATGCGACGACCCCGGGTGGACATACCGTGGTGCCACTGACCTGACGAGAGGGAGCCCCGTGACGACCGAACCCATCGACGCGACCGCGACGACGGCCTGGACCGACCTCACCGCGCAGCGTGACGCGCTCCGCCCGGACCTGCGCGCCTGGTTCGCCGCCGACCCCGAGCGCACCGAGCGCCTCACGCGCACTGTCGCCGACCTGCACGTGGACCTGTCCAAGAACCTGGTGACCGACCAGACCCTCGAGACGCTGGTGCGCCTTGCCGACGAGGTCCGCCTGGCCGAGCACATCGAGGCGATGTTCGCCGGCGAGCACATCAACTCCACCGAGGACCGCGCGGTGCTGCACACCGCCCTGCGCCGGCCCGCCTCGGCCAGCCCGGCGCTGGTCGTGGACGGCCAGCAGGTCGACGCGGACGTCCAGGCCGAGCTCGAGAAGGTCTTCGCGTTCGCCGACAAGGTGCGCTCCGGCGCGTGGACCGGTGTGACAGGCGCCCGCGTGGCGACTGTCGTGAACATCGGCATCGGCGGCTCGGACCTGGGCCCCGTGATGGCCTACGAGGCGCTCGCCCCGTACGTGCAGGACGGCCTCGAGCTGCGGTTCGTCTCCAACATCGACCCGACGGACCTCGCCGAGACGGTCCAGGGCCTGGACCCGACGACCACGCTGTTCATCGTCGCGTCCAAGACGTTCGGCACCATCGAGACGCTCACCAACGCGCGCCTGGCCCGCGAGTGGCTGTGGGAGCAGCTCCTCGCCGCCGGCGCCATCGAGGACACCGACGAGGCCCGGGCGCAGGCCGTCGCGCGCCACTTCGTCGCCGTGTCGACGGCGCTCGACAAGGTCGCCGCGTTCGGCATCGACCCGGCCAACGCGTTCGGGTTCTGGGACTGGGTCGGCGGCCGCTACTCGGTGGACTCCGCGATCGGCACGTCGCTCGCCATCGCGATCGGCCCGGATGGCTTCCGCGACTTCCTGGGAGGCTTCCACGCCGTCGACGAGCACTTCCGCACGACGCCGTTCGCACAGAACGTGCCCGTCCTCATGGGCCTGCTCAACGTCTGGTACGTGAACTTCCTCGACGCAGCGACGCACGCCGTGCTCCCGTACGCGCAGCACCTGCACCGGTTCCCGGCGTACCTGCAGCAGCTCACGATGGAGTCCAACGGCAAGTCGGTGCGCTGGGACGGCACGCCCGTCACCACGCAGAC
>JAEWEI010000275.1 GCA_023389545.1 Actinomycetes bacterium
CCGTCCTGCGCGCCGGCCAGGAACTGGCTGAGCACCGCGAGGTGGCCCTCGACGGACTCCGCGCGGTCCGGCCACGCGCCGTCGAGCCAGCCCAGCGGGCGCGGGACGTGCTGCCACCCGTGCGCCGCGAGCGCCCGAGGCACGTCGACGTCCGGGTTGGCGCCGGGGGACAGCGCGCGGAACACCTTGAGGATCGCGGGCCCGGGCGGCGGCCCGTCTGCGCCGTCTGCGCCGTCCGTCGCGGTCACGGCGGGCAGCACCACCGACGTGTTGGACTGCTCGCCGGTGAGCACGCGCGCGCGCTCGGGGTCGACGGCCGCGCCCGGGCCGTCGGCGGCGGCCAGCCACGCGCGCAGGAACGCGGGATCGCCGCAGCCGTCGCGCACTTCCAAGGGCGGGTCGCCGAGCACCCCGATCCGGGTGGCGTCCGCGTCCTCGTGGGGGCCGGCCGGGGCGCGCAGGGTCACCGGGATCTGCAGCACCACGTCCGTCCCCGGCGCCGTGGCGCGCACGAACAGGATCCGCACCCGGGCCTCGCCCCGGGGATCGCTCAGCTCGCGGGCGCCCACCAGCTCGAGGGCGGCCACCACCCCTTTGACGGGGAACCAGCGCCGCTCCGGGAGCCAGTCCGCGAGCAGGGCGACGAGCTCGCCGTCCGCGAGGTCCTGAACTGCTCCGGCGCCAGTCATCAGTCGCCGATCTGCAGCCAGAAGAAGTCACGTGAGCCGAGCGTGAGCGCCAGCGTCCCCTCCGGCGAGATCGCCGGGAAGTCGGCCCCGCCGAACACGTCCCGGGTGCGCTCGCCCACGTGCCCGGGGACCTGCACCGTCGCCGAGCGGGGGGTGGCGGCGAAGTTCGCGACCACCAGGATCGTCTCCTCGGGCGTGGAGCGCAGGAACGCGAGCACCGCGTCGTTGTCCGTGCGCAGCACCGTCAGGTCGCCCAGGCCGAGCGCGCGATGCTGGCGACGGATCGCGAGCATGCCGTGCACCCAGTGCAACAGCGACGTCGGCTGCGCGAGCTGTGCCTCGACGTTGACGTTGCTGTAGTTGTGCACCAGGGACTGGATGACCGGCAGGTACAGCTTGCCGGGGTCGGCGGTGGAGAACCCGGCGTTGCGATCGGGCGTCCACTGCATGGGCGTGCGGACCGCGTCGCGGTCGGCCAGCCAGATGTTGTCGCCCATCCCGATCTCGTCGCCGTAGTACAGGCACGGGCTGCCGGGCAGCGACAGGAGCAGCGCGTGCGCGAGCTCGATCTCACTGCGGGAGTTGTCGAGCAGCGGCGCCAGCCGGCGGCGGATGCCGATGTTCGCGCGCATCCGCGAGTCGGGGGCGTACCAGCCGTACATCGAGGCGCGCTCCTCGGTGGAGACCATCTCGAGGGTCAGCTCGTCGTGGTTGCGCAGGAAGGTGCTCCACTGCGCGCCCTTGGGGATGGGCGGCGTGTCCGCGAGGATGTCGACGATGGGCGTGGCGCGCTGGTCACGGATCGCGTAGAAGATCCGGGGCATCACCGGGAAGTGGAACGCCATGTGGCACTCGGGCTCCTCCTCGGTGCCGAAGTACTCCACGACGTCTTCGGGCCACTGGTTCGCCTCGGCCAGGATGATGCGGCCGGGGAACTCGTCGTCCACCATCTTGCGGAGCTTGCGCAGCATCGCGTGCGTCTCGGGCAGGTTCTCGCAGTTGGTGCCCTCCGCCTCGTACAGGTACGGCACGGCGTCCAGCCGGAAGCCGTCCACGCCCAGCTGCAGCCAGTACCTGGCGACGTCCATCATCGCGTCCACCACGCGCGGATTCTCGAAGTTCAGGTCCGGCTGGTGGCTGAAGAACCGGTGCCAGAAGTACTGCCGGCGCACCGGGTCGAAGGTCCAGTTCGACGTCTCCGTGTCCACGAAGATGATGCGGGCGTCCTGGTACCGCGTGTTGTCGTTGCTCCACACGTAGAAGTCGCCATACGGCCCGTCCGGGTCCGAGCGGGAGGCCTGGAACCACGGGTGCGCGTCGCTGGTGTGGTTCATCACCAGGTCGACGACGATGCGGATGCCCCGCTCATGGGCCGCGGCGATGAGCTCGGTGAACTGCTGCGCGGTGCCGTACTGCGGGGCGATCGCCGTGTAGTCCGACACGTCGTAGCCGCCGTCGCGCAACGGCGACGGGTAGAACGGCGGGAGCCACAGCACGTCGACGCCCAGCCACTGCAGGTAGTCGAGCCGCTGGATCAGCCCCTGCAGGTCGCCACTGCCGTCGCCCCTCCCGTCGGAGAACGCCCGGATCATCACCTCGTAGAAGACCCCGGTGCGGTACCAGTCCGGGTCGTCGGACAGCCCGGGCCGGTCGTTGCGCGGCCGCGGCACGAGCGGTTGCGGGCGGCTGGGCAGCGCGCTGTGCGCCGGGTGCTGGGGCCCCGTCGGCAGGCCGGGGCTGGAGACGCCGGAGGCGGGCGCGCTCATGCCGGGTCCGCCTGGACGACGTGCGCGACGCGGACGGCCGGGTCGAGCCGCACGTACACCGTCGAGCCCCAGGCGTACGTCTCGTCCGAGAGGATGTCGTGCGCCACGAACAGGCCGTTCGGGTCGCCGCCCGGGCGGGGCAGGCCCAGGGCGGCCAGATCCAGGTGCACCAGGCCCTCACGCGGCTGGAACGGGTCGAGGTTCACGACGACGATGATGGTGTCCGGCCTGCCCGTCGGCGAGTCCTGCGCGGACAGGTGCCGCGAGAAGCACACCAGCGCGTCGTCGGTGGTGGGGTGCACCGCGAGGTCCCTGAGCTGGCGCAGCGCCGGGTGCTGGTGGCGGATCTCGTTGAGCCGGCGGATCAGCTCGGCGATCCCGAACTGGTCGGCGCGGCTCCAGTCGCGCGGCTTGAACTCGTACTTCTCGTTGTCGATCTGCTCCTCGACGCCGGGCCGGGGCACGTTCTCGATGAGCTCGTACCCGGAGTACACACCCCAGGTCGGCGAGCCCAGCGCCGCGAGCACCGCGCGCACGGCGAACCCGGCGACGCCGCCCTGCTGCAGGTACGGCGGCAAGATGTCGTGCGTCGTCGGCCAGAAGCTCGGGCGCATCCACGAGCCCTGCTCGCCGGACACCTCGCGCAGGTACTCCTCGATCTCGGGCTTGGAGTTGCGCCACGTGAAGTAGGTATACGACTGGTGGAAGCCGATGCGCGCCAGGTTGAGCATCATCGCCGGGCGGGTGAACGCCTCGGACAAGAAGATCACCTCGGGGTGGCTGGCCCGCACGTCCGCGAGCAGCCGCTCCCAGAACGGCAGCGGCTTGGTGTGCGGGTTGTCCACGCGGAACGCCGTGACCCCGTGGTCGATCCACACCTGCAGCACGCGGCGGATCTCCTGGTAGATCCCCTCGGGGTCGTTGTCGAAGTTCAGCGGGTAGATGTCCTGGTACTTCTTCGGCGGGTTCTCCGCGTAGGCGATGGTCCCGTCCGCGCGCGTCGTGAACCACTCCGGGTGCTCCATGACCCACGGGTGGTCGGGGGACGCCTGCAACGCCAGGTCGAGCGCCACCTCGAGGCCGAGGCCGCGGGCGGCCGCGACGAACGCGTCGAAGTCCTCGAACGTGCCCAGCGCAGGGTCGATGGCGTCGTGGCCGCCGTCGGGCGAGCCGATGGCGTACGGCGAGCCCGGCTCGCCCGGCTGCGCCTCCAACGAGTTGTTCCGGCCCTTGCGGTAGGTCGTGCCGATGGGGTGCACCGGCGTCAGGTACACGATGTCGAAGCCCAGCTCCGCGACCCGGGGCAGCTCCAGCGCCGCCGTGCGGAACGTGCCTGACGTCCACTTCCCGGTCTCCGGATCGCGCACGGCGCCCGCCGACCTCGGGAACATCTCGTACCAGGCGCCCGCGAGAGCGAGCTCGCGGTCCACCTGCAGCGGGTACACCGGCGACGGGCTGACCAGGTCGCGCAGCGGGTGCTCGTCGAGCACGGCGCGCACCGGCTCGCTCAGCGCCGCGGCGAGCCGCGCCTGCGGGGGACGCGTGGTGTCGCGCAGGGCGGTCACGGCGCCGAGCAGCACCTCGACGGCGCGATCCGGCAGCACCTCGTCGTCCCGCCGCGCCGCGCGCTCGAGCAGCAGCGCGCCCTCGGCGAGCATCAGCTCGACGTCGACGCCCGCCTCGACCTTGATCGACGCGTCATGGGCCCACGTCCCGTACGGGTCGGACCAGCCCTCCACGCGGAAGCCCCACAGGCCCAGCGAGTCCGGCACGAGCCGGCCCTCGAAGCGGTCCAGGCCGGGGGCGATGTCGACCATGCGGGTCCATGCCCGGTCGCGGCCGTCGGGGTCCACCAGCACGGCTGTGGCGGCGACGGCGTCGTGGCCCTCGCGGAAGACCGTCGCGCGGATCGGCACCGCCTCGCCGACCACAGCTTTCGCCGGCCATCGGCCGGCGTCCACGACGGGGGAGACGTCGACCACGGGAATGCGTCCGATGGGGGGGCCGTCAGCGTGCGGCTTGCGAGGCGCCGAGGTGCGGGCGCGACGCGGTGTCGCCGGGGGGGCCTGCGGTGGTGTCTGCGTCACGGTCCGAACCTATCCACTCCGCGGTGGTCAGAGCATCCGCTGGCCGCGGCGAGCCCCAGGTCGGGCGGCATTCGCGCCCGCATCCTGCCCGCGGGGGCGGGCTCGGCGCGCCGGGGGCGCATTCGGTGGCGCGTTCAGGGTGTGGACAGGGGGTGACCTGCGTAGTGTCGGGCAGGTGAGAGCGATCCGACGATTCACCGTACGCACTGTCCTCCCGGCAGAGCTCGCTGATCTGGACGAGCTGGCCCACAACCTGCGCTGGTCGTGGCATGCCCCGACGCGCGACCTGTTCGCCGAGATCGACGCGGGCCTGTGGGAGCAGGTGGGCGGCGATCCCGTCGCGCTGCTCGGCGCGCTGGCCCCGGACCGGCTCGCCGCGCTCGCGGCCGACGAGGCGTTCGTGGGGCGGGTGCACGCCGCCGCCGCGGACCTGCGCCGCTACCTCACCGCGCCGCGCTGGTACCAGGAGCAGGACCCCAAGGACCTGCCCGCCTCGATCGCCTACTTCTCCCCGGAGTACGGCATCACGTCGGTGCTGCCCCAGTACTCGGGCGGCCTCGGCATCCTCGCCGGCGACCACCTGAAGAGCGCCTCCGACCTCGGGGTTCCGATCGTGGGCGTCGGGCTGCTGTACGGCTCCGGCTACTTCAAGCAGTCGCTCACCCGTGACGGCTGGCAACTCGAGACCTACCCGGTGCTCGACCCCGACGGCCTCCCGCTCAGGCTGCTGCGCGAGGAGGACGGTACGCCCGCGCTGGTGAGCCTGTCGCTGCCCGGCGGACGCACCCTGCACGCGCACATCTGGTCCGCCGCCGTCGGCCGGGTGCCACTGCTGCTGCTCGACTCCGACGTCCCGGAGAACGACGAGCTGGCCCGCAAGGTGACCGACCGGCTCTATGGCGGCGGCGGCGAGTACCGGCTGCAGCAGGAGCTGCTGCTGGGCGTCGGCGGAGTGCGCGCGCTGCGGGTGTGGTCGCGGCTCACCGGGGCCCCCGCGCCCGAGGTCTTCCACATGAACGAGGGCCATGCCGGGTTCCTCGGCGTGGAGCGCATCCGCGAGCTCGTCACCGAGCAGGGCCTGGACTTCGACGCCGCCCGCGAGGCCGTGCGGGCGTCCACGGTGTTCACCACGCACACCCCGGTGCCCGCGGGCATCGACCGCTTCGAGGCGCAGCTGGTCGGCCAGTACTTCGGCGGGGACAACGCCACCGAGGGCGTCCCCGTCGAGCGGGTGCTCGCGCTCGGCGCGGAGGACTACGAGGGCGGCGACCCGCTGTTGTTCAACATGGCGGTGATGGGGCTGCGCCTGGGCGGCCGCGCCAACGGGGTGTCGCTGCTGCACGGCGACGTGTCCCGGCACATGTTCAACGGCCTCTGGGAGGGGTTCGACGCCGCCGAGGTGCCCATCGGCTCCATCACCAACGGCGTGCACTCCCCGACGTGGGTGGACCGCCGGCTCTCCGACCTGGCCGCCGCGCGGCTCACCCCCGAGGAGGTCGCCACCGGCACGGGCTGGCTGCGCCCCGACGGCGTGAGCGACGCCGAGCTGTGGCAGGTGCGCCATGAGCTGCGCACGCAGCTCGTCGCGGACGCGCGGGCCCGCGTCGGCTCGTCCTGGCACCAGCGCGGCGCGAGCCCGGCCGAGCTCGGCTGGCTGGACGAGGTGCTCTCGCCCGACGTCCTGACCATCGGCTTCGCGCGACGGGTCCCGACGTACAAGCGGCTCACGCTGATGCTGCGCGACCCCGTGCGCCTGCGCGCCCTGCTCACGGACCCCGAGCGGCCCGTGCAGCTCATCGTCGCCGGGAAGTCCCACCCGGCCGACGACCAGGGCAAGCGCCTCATCCAGCAGCTGGTGCGCTTCGCGGACGAGCCTGACGTGCGCCACCGCATCGTCTTCCTGCCGAACTACGACATCGGGATGGCGCAGACTCTGCTGCCGGGCTGCGACGTGTGGCTCAACAACCCGCTGCGCCCGCTCGAGGCGTCAGGCACATCCGGGATGAAGTCCGCCCTCAACGGCGGCCTCAACCTGTCAGTGCTCGATGGCTGGTGGGACGAGTGGTACGACGGCGAGAACGGCTGGGCCATCCCCACCGCTGATGGCGTCGACGACGCCGAGCGCCGGGACGACCTCGAGGCGGCGGCGCTGTACGACCTCATCGAGCACCAGGTCGCGGCGCGGTTCTACGACCGGGACGAGCGCGGGCTGCCCGTGCACTGGCTCGAGATGGTCCGTCACACGCTCGCCACGCTGGGGCCCAAGGTGCAGGCCACCCGCATGGTCGCTGACTACGTGCGCCACCTGTACGTGCCCGCCGGTGTCGCGGGCCGGTCCCTCGAGGCCGACGACTTCGCCGGCGCGCGCGAGCTCGCGCGCTGGAAGGAGCGAGTCCGGGCCGGGTGGAGCCAGGTGCGCGTGGACCACGTCGAGTCCGGGGGAGTGGGCGACGTGCCGCAGGTCGGCGACGAGATGCACGTCAAGGCCTACATCTCGCTCGGCGAGCTCACCCCGCAGGACGTCGAGGTCCAGGTGCTGCACGGCCATGTCCGGGAGGACGACGAGCTGTCGACCTTCACGGTGTCGGCGTTGCAGGTCGCCGAGACGTTCGAGGTGGGGCGTTACGCGTTCGCGGGAACGGTCCGGCTCGAGTCCTCGGGCTCCTTCGGCTACACCGTGCGGATCGTGCCCCGGCATCGCGGGCTCACGTCCGTCGCCGACGTGGGGATCGTCGCGAACGCCGCGAGCTGACCCGGGCGCTCGCCCACACAGCCCGGGGGCTGGTCGGCGAGCCCCCCCCCCGGGGTGCGCCCCGGG
>JAEWEI010000021.1 GCA_023389545.1 Actinomycetes bacterium
GGCGTTATCTCCACAGGTAATAATTCAACGCCAGTGTCAGAAGAGGTTGTTACCGGAAGACGCCGCGATATACGCCCTTCGTTTTGCCAGAGTCTGAGCCATTTGAAAATAACATTATCATTGACGCCATTTTCTCGAGCAATCTGGGCCACACAAGCGTAAGCGCTCCGTCTGTAACGTCTTGTGATGGTTGTCCTGTCTGACAACAATCGCGTCCATCTATATTGATGGACACGAACGATGAATTCTCAGACAACAAAAGATATCACCGGCTTTCGCTCTTATTTGCCAGACGCATTACGTCTAAGATTCGACGAGCAATTATCTGTCCGGGCTATCGCCCTGCAGTTAGGCCTCAGTCATTCCACCATTCATAATCTCTTTCAACGATTTAATGCCTCCGGTATTACCTGGCCATTACCTGAATCACTTTCAGTCGCCCAACTCGATGCCATACTTTATGCCAACAGAAAGAAGGAATTACCTGATGATCCTCAAATCAGCGAAAGCACATGGCGAAAAGAACGACGAACCTCCTACAGTCGTGAATTTAAAATCAGGCTGGTAAAACAGGCATTACAGCCTGGTGCAGTCGTTGCACGGATCGCCAGAGAGCACAATATTAATGACAATCTGTTGTTTAACTGGAAAAGACTGTATGAAGAGGGCTTACTGAATGATGAGGATCTCCAGGAATGCCAGGCCGTTCCGGTGGCAATCACTGAGACTCCTGATCCCGTCAAACCGGTGACAAATCCTTTCTGGCGAAACAAGTCTGATGAAAGCCAGAATGACACTACCGTAGACTCACCACAGTGTGAGCTGCATCTTAAATCAGGTGTGGTAAAACTGTTTGCCCCTCTCACTCCGGAACTTCTTAGGGTGCTCATTCGCGAAATGAAAGGGGGGATCCGATGATAACGCTGCCGACCGGTACCAGAATCTGGATCATCGCTGGCATCACAGATATGCGTTGTGGCTTCAACGGCCTGGCTTCGAAGGTGCAGAACACGCTGAAAGATGACCCGTTCTCCGGGCATATCTTCGTCTTCCGGGGCCGCAGTGGCAAAATGGTGAAAATACTGTGGGCCGATCGTGACGGGTTATGCCTGTTCGCCAAACGCCTGGAACGGGGCCGCTTCGTCTGGCCAGTGACCCGGGAAGGGAAAGTGCACCTGACGCCAGCTCAGTTATCCATGCTACTGGAGGGGATCGCGTGGCAACATCCCAAACGGACAGAACGGCCTGGCATCCGGATATAACCCGTGATAAAACAAGGGAATGAACAATGAACTCCCCGACGATATTGAACTGCTTAAAGCCATGTTGCGTACGCAACAGAGTCGGCTTCGCCAGTATGCCTGTCAGGTCGCGGGCTATGAGCAGGAAATTGAACGGCTGAAAGCGCAACTCGACAGGTTGCGTCGCATGTTGTTCGGCCAGAGCTCAGAGAAAAAGCGTCATAAGCTTGAAAATCAGATCCGACAGGCAGAAAAACGACTGTCGGAACTGGAAAACCGGCTGAACACAGCCAGAAATCTTCTGGAAGATGCATCGTCAGTCACAGATTCATCTGACACCTGCCCCCCGTCAGAAAATCCGATCGCCAGTAAGCCAGAATCCCCGGGACGAAAATCGTCACGAAAACCTCTGCCGGCAAAACTTCCCCGGGAGACACATCGCCTTCTGCCTGCTGAAACCAGTTGTCCGGCCTGTGGTGGTTCTCTGAAAGAAATGGGGGAAACAATCTCAGAGCAACTGGATATCATTAATACCGCCTTTAAAGTTATCGAAACCATACGCCCCAAACTGGCCTGTAGCCGGTGTGATGTCATCGTTCAGGCACCACTTCCCCCTAAACCAATTGAACGCGGTTATGCCAGTGCGGGGTTACTTGCACGGATCCTGGTCAGCAAATATGTGGAACATATCCCTTTATATCGCCAGTCAGAAATATACGCGCGACAGGGCGTGGAGCTGAGCCGCAATACCCTGGTGCGCTGGGTATCAGAAATGGCAGACAAACTCCGTCCTCTGTATATAGCGCTGAATGACTATGTTCTGGAGGCAGGAAAGGTGCACGCAGATGACACGCCGGTGAAAGTACTGGCTCCGGGGAACGGAAAGACGAAAACGGGTCGTCTGTGGGTATACGTCAGGGATGATCGTAATGCGGGTTCATCCCTGCCGGCAGGTGTCTGGTTCGCGTATTCGGCAGATCGCAAAGGAGAACATCCGCAGCACCACCTGGCAAAGTATCAGGGCGTGCTGCAGGCTGATGCCTATGCAGGTTATAAGGTACTGTACGAAACGGGCCGGGTGAAGGAAGCCGGGTGCCTGGCCCACGCCCGCCGAAAAATCCATGACGAGGATGTGCGCCGTCCGACAGAAATAACTCAGGAAGCGCTCAGACGGATAGCAGAGTTATACGCCATAGAAGCGGAGATACGCGGCAGTCCGGCAGAGGAACGGCTCGCAGTCAGAAAAGCCAGAAGCGTCCAGTTGATGCAGTCGTTGTACGACTGGATACAGTTGCAGAGGAAAACGCTGTCGAAACATGCGGAGATGGCGAAGGCGTTCGACTATATCCTGAATCACTGGAATGCGCTGAACGAGTTCTGTCGTGACGGCCAGGTGGAAATAGACAACAACATCGGTGAAAACGCGTTACGCTCGGTGGCGGTTGGAAGAAAAAATTATCTCTTCTTCGGTTCAGATAAGGGAGGAGAAAGTGCGGCGATCATCTACAGTCTGCTGGTCACCTGCAAGCTGAACGAAGTGGAGCCGGAGGACTGGTTGCGCGAAGTGATCGTGAAGCTCAATGACTGGCCGTCGAACCGTGTGCATGAACTGCTGCCCTGGAACTGCTCAACTGTAAAATAATCCTTACGCTACGTACTTCTCGGGGCGCTTAC
>JAEWEI010000096.1 GCA_023389545.1 Actinomycetes bacterium
CTCACCAGGGCTTCTCTGTCGGGCTGACAGGATTTGAACCTGCGACCCCTTGACCCCCAGTCAAGTGCGCTACCAAGCTGCGCCACAGCCCGAACGTTCCCGTGGGAACACGGAGACTCTACCTCACTGAACAGGGGTCTCTCGTCCGTCGCCCGCGCTGTGGGCGCCGCTCCCGCTGATGCCCATGCTGGTCACGGCGTCGGGTGTGGCCAGCGTCACTCGGGCGGTCGCGGGCAGGTGGGCCCGCCAGGCGGCGGCGACCACGGCGAGGCACCCGAGGGCGATGACCAGTCCCCCGGCGAACATCTGCGGGTAGCTCCACCACCCGGCCAGGACGGCCAGCACCGCGGGGATGAAGAAGCCGACGTAGGCGACGGAGTAGTAGACGGCGGTGAGCCCGGCCAGGTCGTCGGGTCCGGCGATGCGGCGCACCTCGTTGAGCCCCGCCACGAGGGCGAGCCCGTATCCCATGCCGAGGACGGCGGCCGCGAGGAGCGCCCCGACCAGCGTGAGGCGGGCGCTGGCATAGGCGCCCAGTCCCATCCCGACGGCGATGATCGCCAGGGCGACGACGGAGGCGCGGGCGCTGCGGTCGGTGTCGATGGCCCGCCCGAGCACCTGGATGCCGATGCCGCAGCCCAGGGTGAGCACGGTGAGCAGCCCCGAGAACGCGATGGGCATCCCGCCGGAGTGCTCGCGCATGAGGCTGGGCAGCACGGCGTAGGCGGAGCCCGCGCAGCCGAAGACCCACGGGGCCAGGGGCAGCACGACGCGCAGGAACCGACGATGGCCTGCTGCGGGGATGCGTAGGTCGTCCCGCAGCGGCGCCTGTCCCCCGCCCGCCGCCCGCCGAGTCTCGGGCGCCCTCAGGAGCCAGGCGCCGGAGGCGAGGGTCAGCAGGGCGTGCAGGATGTAGGCGGTGTGGGCGGGCCACGGGCCCCACTGGGCGAGCACGCTCGCGACCCCCGCGCCCACCAGGAACCCGAGGGTCAGGGCCAGCGACGCGCGCCGCGCGCCTGCGCGTGGGTCGTCACCGGCATTGTCGGAGAGCTCGGTGATCCAGGTGGACCCCACGGCCATCACGAGCCCCAGCGCGGCCCCGCACAGCACGCGGCCGATGCCGAGCGCGAGGGGCGAACCGGACCCGACGGCGAGGATGAGCGACCCGGCGAGGCTGAGCGGCGCCGCTGGGAGCAGCAGGGGCCGGCGCCCGTACCTGTCGGACAGCGGGCCGCCGAGCAGCAGCGCCGGCACGATTCCCAGCACGTAGGCGCCCAGCAGCAGGTCGACGGTCACGGCGGAGAAACTGCTGACCTCGCGGTACATGACCAGCAGTGGGGTGAACTCGTTGCCGCCCCAGGCCACGGCCACCATCGTGGCGGCCACCGCGAGCCACGCGCGGCGGGGCACGGATCCGTCGCCCGGCGCCTGCTGGGGGACGTCGCGCAAGTCGGTGGCGGTCATCGGGCGTCGACGGCCGCTGCGGCCCGCTCGGGCAGGTGCGCGTGGTCCAGGTGGCGGCGCAGCGCCACCTTGAACTCGGCGACCGCCCCGGCGCCGACGGCCGCCGCGAGGTGCTCGTGCTGGGTGACGAAGCTCCGCGCGCGGCTCTCGTCGCGCCAGAGCGACCGCGCGACCATCCGCCGCTGCCGCTCTCGCAAGGTGACGTAGAAGCTCGTGAGCAGCGGGTTGCCGCCCGCGGCGACGATCGTCAGGTGGAACTCGGTGTCGTGCTCCGCGTAGGCGTCGATGTCGCCGCGGTCCAGCGCGGCGCGCTGCTGCTCGATCGAGGCGCTCAGGCGCTCGTGCAGCCGCTCGCGGTCGTCGCGATGGCGCAGCGCCTCGACCGCGTGGACCTCGAGGAGCAGGCGCGCGTCGACCACTGACTGCGCCTCGCCCGCGGCCACGGGCACCACGAGGGCGCCGCGCTTGGGGTAGAGCCGCAGCCACCCCTCGGACTCGAGGCGGAGGAACGCCTCCCGGACAGGCGTGCGGCTCATGGACAGCTGGGCGGCGATGTCGCCCTCGCTGACCATCGTGCCGCCGGGGAGCGAGTCGGTGAGCACCTGCTCCTTGACGTGCGCATAGGCGCGCTCGGCCGCGGGGATCGGGGTTCCGGACGAGGCTGCCGGCCAGGGTGCGGAAGCAGGCGACGACGCGGTGGCGCCAGTGGGGGACGACATAGACACAAGACGAGTCTAAGTCGTCGGGGAGCCTGCTCCCGACCCTGCCTCGAGCCGCCGACTGCGCGCGACCTCGCCCTCGGCGGCCACCACCGCCAGCACCACGAGGTCCACGACGAGCCCTGCCACGGCAGCCCACTGCTCGAGCCGGAACAGGAAGATCTGCGTCAGCAGCAGGCTGATCAGCACAGCGCGGCGGAACCACGCGAAGCCGTTCTCCCGCGAGCCGCGCACCACGACGAGGCCGACGACGCAGCACGCCGCTGATCCCGCGCCGGAGACGAGCATCCCCGTCACGACCCACCCGGGCACGTCGGCGCCCGCCACCCATGCCGCCAGGCCCCGGCCCATGGTCGCGACGGCGGTCCCCGTCAGCACCACCACCGCCACCCACGGCACCCACCGCGCCCGCACGAGCCGGTACGTGCCCTTCACCACCCAGCGCGCGATCACACCGGTGACATCGGGCAGCTCGTCTCGGTCGTCCTCCACGACACGCAGCAGCGCGCTGACCTCGGCCGCCCCGTGCTGCTCCCCCGCCGCGCGGACCAGCGCATGGGCCTGCCGCCGGGCGCGCGGGCTGAACCCGCCCACCACACCCGAGACGGCACGGTCCACAGCCCCCGCCAGCAGCTCGCTCGGATCGCGTTCCCGGCGCCCGTGCAGCACCTCGGCCAGCAGCACCAGCAACACCACGACCACGTAGATGAGCGAGGCCGTGGGCTCGTAGAAGTAGTCGTTGTCGGCGGTGACGAACTTGCCGATCTCGTCGATGAACAGCCCGAAGCCGATCCCGCCCACCAGGGCGCCGATCGGCCGCACCACCGGCCCGGCGTACGAGAGAAGCAGCACCACGGCGACGGCCAGGAGCAGGCCGCCCCACAGCACGTGCGCGATGTGCAGCGTGGCGCCGCCGACCTGCGGGTACCCGGTGGCCGCCAGCGCGCCCCGCGTGAGCAGCACGGTGACGACCGTCGCCACGAGGAACGCGGCCAGGTGGCGGGGCGCCGCGGGGTCGCGCGGCAGGCCGAGCCTCAGCAGCAGCGCCCGCCCGGCGAGCGGGGCCGGGC
>JAEWEI010000140.1 GCA_023389545.1 Actinomycetes bacterium
CGAGCCCCTGTCCGTGGCGCCGTGGGGCGACGCCTTCGGCATGTGCGCCGACAAGTTCGGGGTGCGCTGGATGGTGAACATCGCGGGCCCGGGCGCCTGACGTCAGGCGCGTCCGCGCGCCTCCTCCAGGTACCGCAGCACGGCGGTGACGCGGCGGTCCGCCAGGTCGGTGGGCGCCAGGTCGAGTTTCGCGAAGATGCTGCGGATGTGCTTGTGCACCGCGCCCTCGGTGACGAACAGGCGGGTGGCGATCGCTGTGTTGCCCAGCCCCTCGGCCATCAGCGCGAGCACCTCGCGCTCGCGTGGGCTCAGCCGGTCCAGCCGGCCGTCCGAGCGTGTGCGGGCGAAGAGCTGCGCGACGACGTCCGGGTCGATCGCCGCGCCGCCGCCCGCCACACGGCGGAGCGCGTCGAGGAACTCCTCGACCCGCCCCACCCGCTCCTTGAGCAGGTACCCCAGGCCCGCGCTGCCGTGCGCCAGCAGGTCGGTGGCGAACGCCTCCTCGACATACGCGGACAGCACCAGCACCGCGAGCCCCGGCTGGCGGCGGCGCGCCTCGACCGCCGCGACGATCCCCTCGTCCGTGTGGGTGGGCGGCATCCGCACGTCCACGATCGCGACATCCGGCCGGTGGTCTCCGACCGCCGCAAGGAACCCGGCTGGATCGGCGGCGGTGGCGACGACGTCCAGGCCCTCGGCGCGCAGCAGCAACGCCAGCCCCTCCCGGAGCAGCGCGTCGTCCTCGGCGATCACAATCCGCATGGCAGCGTCACCTCCAGGCGGGTGGGGCCGCCGGCCGGGCTGGTCAGCGCGAACGTGCCGTCGTGGGCCCGCACGCGCTGGCGGATGCCCGCGATGCCGCTCCCCCCGGCTGCCTCCGAGCCCGCCCGGTCCCCCGGGCTCATGGGCTCAGCGGCGCCGCCCACCCCGTCGTCCCACACCGCGACCTCCAACCTGTCGTCGACCCGCCGCACCGTCACCACGGAGCTCTGCGCCCGGCTGTGCCGCACCACGTTCGTGAGCGCCTCCGCGACGACGAAGTACGCGGTCGCCTCCACCGACGCGGCGCAGCGCCCGATGTCCACGGCGTCGAGCCGGCAGGGCACCGGGCTGGTCGCGACGAGCCCGGACAACGCATCGCCGAGCGACCTGTCCTCGAGCACCGCCGGCAGGATGCTGCGCGCGACAGCACGCAACTCGGCGAGCGCCTGCTCCGCGGCGTCCTGCGCGCGGCCGATCAGGGGCGCCGCCTCGGCCGGGTCGCGGGCCAGCGCACGTTGCGCGGCGCCGAGCAGCAGGGTCACAGCGACGATGCGGTTCTGTGTGCCGTCATGCAGGGACCGCTCGATGCGCCGCAGCTCCGCCGCGTGCGCGTCGAGGGCGCCCGCGCGCGTCGCGGTGAGCTCCTGGACGCGCATCGCCAGATCCGCCCCCCGGCCAGGGCCCAGCAGCCGGCGCCCCGGCCAGGACTGCAGCCGGGCCATCCACGGCGCCACGCCCACCGCCACCGCCACCCAGCCGAACCCGGCGAGGGTCACCGCGAAGGCGCCGGCCCAGCCCTCCACGATCCACGGGCCGAACGACGGCGAGCGGAACTCCTCGGGGACGGACCTCCACCAGAGCACGAAGGTCGCGTCCCGCGCGGCGCTCAACGGCAACGTCAACGCGAGCAGCCCCAGCAGCAGGCCCAGCGTCGAGGCGCACACCAGCCAACCCAACTCGCGGCGCACTCCCGGGTCCGCGAGCGCTGCGCGCAACCGGGCCGGCACGGGCTGCGGCCCGATGACCTCCCGCCCGCCGCGGGTGAGCCGTGCGCGCTCCCGGTCGGCGACGGCCCGCACCGCGTGCAGGGCGCTGGGCAGCAGCCACAGCCCGACGCCCACCACGCAGGCAGCAGCGCAGACGGCCACCCACAGCATCGTGACCACGGCGAGCACGGACGTGGCCAGGCCGCCAGCGAGCTGCTCGAACGCGTCGAGCGTGCGCCCGGCCACCCTGCCGCCACGGCGGGCGGCGGTCGCATCGCGCTGAGCCAGGGCCTCCACGTCGAGGACCCTAGGCGACCCGTGCCCGCCGCGGCAGGCCCACGGCCAAGAAGTACAGCCTGCTGCACCTGCGCTCGGGCGCTGGCGGGATCGTTCCGCGCTCGCGGCGTTCCTAGCGTCAGTGGTGTCCGGAACACCCCGACCTGCTCGACCAGGGAGCCCGCCATGTCCGACCTCTACCGCCTTCCCGATGGCGCCCCCGACGGCGCCGCCGACGCCGCCGCCGCCCGGCCAGGAGGCGCGGCGCCCGACGAGGCCGCGCGCCGGGACGGACAGCGCGCGGTGCTCTGGGCGCTGCTCGTGCTGAGCGCCGTGGCGAACTCGGTGACGTCGGCCATGGCCGTCCCGCTGGTGGTCAGCCTGGCGCTGGGCGGCTTGACGCTGGCGAGCATCATCGCCCTGGTGCTCTCGCACACCCGGGGCCGGCGATGAGCGGCGGCATGTGGGGCGCCCCCGGGGGCCAGGCTCCCGGCGTGGCGGTGCGCACCTCGTCGCCGGCGGTGAGCCTGGCGCACGTCAGCAAGGTCTACGACGGCGGGGCCCGGGCGCTCGACGACGTGACGCTGACCGTCGAGCGCGGCTCCTTCGTCGCGGTGATGGGGCCGTCGGGATCCGGCAAGAGCACCCTCATGCACTGCGCGGCGGGCCTCGACTCGCCGACCGCGGGGCGGGCCGCCATCGGCGGGATCGACATGACGGGCCTCGACGAGACGGCCCGCACCGAGCTCCGCCGCCGTCACGTCGGCTTCGTCTTCCAGTCCTACAACCTGGTGCCGTCGCTGTCGGTGTGGGACAACATCACGCTGCCCCTGCGCCTGGCCGGCGCGCGCCCGGACGTGAAGTGGCTGCGGACCCTCGTGGACCGCGTCGGCCTCGCCGACCGGCTGGCGCACCGCCCCGGCGAGCTCTCCGGCGGGCAGCAACAGCGCGCCGCGATCGCGCGGGCCCTCGCGGCCCGGCCCGACGTCGTGTTCGGCGACGAGCCGACCGGCGCCCTCGACTTGCGCACCGGCCGCGAGGTGCTGGGCCTGCTGCGGGACCTGGTGGACACCCTGGGCCAGACAGTCGTCATGGTCACGCACGACCCCGCGGCGGCCGCCCGCGCCGACCGCGTCATCGTGATGGCCGACGGGCGCGTCGTGGACACGCTCGAGGCCCCGACCGCCGTCGACCTCGCGCGCACGCTGACCGCCGTGGAGGTGGGCTGACATGCTGCACCTCGCCGTGCGCATGGCGCGTCGCCGGGTCGCCGCGCTGATCGCCGTCGCCTGCGCCGTGCTCGGCGGCGCCGTCTTCCTCACCGCCATCGGGGTGCTCGCCGAGTCCGGCCTGCGCTCCCATGTGGCGCCCGAGCGACTGGCGGGGGCCGACGTGGTGGTCACCGCACGGCAGTCCCTCCCGCAGGCGGAGGACCTGGCCGTCGCCCTGCCCGAACGGGCTCGTGTCCCCGCGGGCCTGGTCGCCGAGCTGGCCGCGCTGCCCGGAGTCGTCCAAGCCGTGGGCGACGTGAGCTTCCCGGCCGCGGTGATCGGCGCCGATGGCCGGGTGGTGGAGGAGGGCGATCCGGTGATGGCTGGGCACGGCTGGTCCTCTGTCGCGCTGCTGGGCGAGGACGCGCTGCCCGTTGACGGTGCGCTGCGCGGCGATGTCGCCGGTGGCGATGCCCACGCGGCGGGCGGGCTCGAGGCGGGGCAGGTCGCGATCGGATCAGCACTCGCGGCCAGCGCCGGAGTCCAGGCCGGCGGCCAGGTCCAGGCCGTCATCGCGGGGACCACCGGCGTGTACGAGGTCGCCACGGTGCTGCCGGGCGGCGCCGGCGTCTACCTCGACGACGAGTCGGCCATGCGCCTCGCCGCTGGCGCCGCCCAGGCGGCGGGCGGCTCCCCCGCGAACGTTGACCTCGTCGCGCTGCGCACCGAGCCCGGCGCCGCCGAGCCCGTCGCCGACGCGG
>JAEWEI010000141.1 GCA_023389545.1 Actinomycetes bacterium
AACACGCAGAACGACCTGAGCAAGTCGCTCGAGAAGCTCTCCTCGGGCTTCCGCATCAACCGCGCGGCGGACGACGCTGCCGGCCTCGCGATCTCCGAGGGCCTGCGCTCGCAGGTCGGTGGCCTCAAGGTCGCCGCCCGCAACGCCCAGGACGGCATCTCCGTCGTGCAGACCGCTGAAGGCGCCATGACCGAGGTCCACGCGATCCTCCAGCGTCAGCGCGACCTGGCCGTCCAGGCCGGTAACGACTCGAACAACGTCAAGGCCCGCGAGAACATCAAGGCCGAGTCGGACAGCCTCTCCGACGAGCTGACCCGCATCGCGGCGTCCACGAACTTCAACGGCGCCAACCTGCTCCAGGGCGGCAACATGACGTTCCAGGTCGGCGCGGGCTCTGACGCCGCCACCAACCAGATCACGGTCGGCCTCGCCGACATCTCGGGCCTGGGCGCCACCATCAAGGCGCTCACGTTCGACACCGCTGCGAACGCGCTGACGTCGGTTGCCGCGATCGACACCGCGATCGGCAGCGTCTCCACCGCTCGCGCCAACCTCGGTTCGGTGCAGAACCGGTTCGAGCACACCATCAAGAACATCAACGTCGCGGTGGAGAACCTGTCCGCGTCGGAGAGCCGGATCCGCGACACGGACATGGCCTCGGAGATGGTGTCCTTCACCCGCGCGCAGATCCTGTCGCAGGCCGGCACGGCGATGCTCGCGCAGGCCAACCAGATCCCCCAGGGCGTGCTCTCGCTCCTGCGGTGATCGTGACCTCACCCTCGAGGTGAGGACGCAGCACCTCACGACCGGCGGTGGGTGGACAACCGTCCGCCCGCCGCCGGTCGCACATTCGGACCACGCGGCACGCACGACAAAGGAGGGCGCCAGATGGCGACGCTCGGGATCGACGGTCTGATCAGCGGCCTGCAGACGACCGACCTGATCAACCAGCTGATGCTCGCCGAGGCGGGCCCGCAGCGGCTGCTCGCGGCGAAGCAGACGAGCGCCAGCAGCATGGTGACGGGCCTGCAGGCCCTCAACGCGCGGCTCTCCTCCCTCGCCGACGCGGCGGCGACCGCGTCGAAGCCCGCGTCATGGGACGCGGCGACCGCCACGTCCTCGCACCCGTCCGTGACGGCCACCGCCGCGGCAGGCGCCCAGCCGTCCACGCTCAGCTTCACCGTCTCGCAGGTGGCGCAGTCCCAGTCCTCCCTGGTGACGCTTCCCACCGGGTACGACGCGCCCGCCCCGAAGTTCACCATCACGCAGGGCGGCGTCGACACGGTGGTCACCGCCGCCAGCGCCGACATCACCGACATCGTCGACGCGTTCAACGCGTCCGGGACGGGCGTCAAGGCCGCCGCGGTCAACGTCGGCACGTCGGCCGCGCCCGATTACCGGCTCCAGCTCACCGGGGTCGAGACCGGCTCCGGCAAGGGCTTCTCTCTGTCGGTGGCGACGGGCGCGGACGGCACGGGCACGCAGGCCTTGACGCTCAATAACGTCCGCACCGCCCAGGACGCGCGCCTCACCCTGTGGGCGGGGACGGCCTTCGAGCAGCCCGTCACCTCGTCCAGCAACACGTTCACCGGGCTGATGTCAGGTGTCGACGTCACCGTCACCCAGGTCGAGACCGAGCCGGTCTCCCTCACCGTGGCGCGTGACGACACGGCGATCACCAAGCTCGCCACCGACCTGATGGGCGCCCTCGGGGTGGTGCTGTCCGAGATCTCCTCCCGCACCGCCACGACGACCACCACCTCCGACGACGGCCGCACGGTCGTCACGGGCGGCCTGTTCAGCGGCGACAGCGCCGTGCGCGGGCTGCAGCAGCAGTTGCAGTCCGCGATGGCGTTCCCCATCGAGGGGCTGTCGCCCTCCGAGGCGGGCATCAGCATCAACGCGAAGACCGGCCACTTCGACTTCGACCAGGAGAAGTTCGCCGCCGCCCTCGCCGCCGATCCGGCCAAGGTCGAGAAGATCGTCTCGGGCCTGGCGGCCCGCGTGGGCGAGGTCGCGACCGGCGCCTCGGACAAGTACGAGGGCACGATCACGCTGAAGATCCAGAGCCAGGAGGGGATGGTCAAGGACCTCGGCGAGCAGATCGCGTCGTGGGACCTCCGCCTGGCATCGCGCCGCGAGGGCCTGCAGAAGACCTACGCGGCCCTCGAGGTCACGCTCTCGAACCTCCAGTCCCAGTCGAGCTGGCTCAGCAGCCAGCTCGCGTCGCTCTCGACCAGCTCCTGAGGACCAGCCCCGCTGTCCTCGCCGATGCCCGAAGGAGACCGGCATGTATGACGTCCGATCGCGCTACCTGGCTGACACCGTGGCGACCGTCGGGTCCGAGCGCCTGCTGACCATGCTGTACGACCGGATGCTGCTCGACGTCGAGCGGGCCGAGGCGGCGCAGCGCGCGGGCGACCGGATCGAGGGCACCGCCCAGCTCACGCACGCGCAGGAGATCCTCTCGGAGCTCATCGCGAGCCTGGACGTGGACGCGTGGGACGGCGGGCCGGGCCTGATGTCGATCTACACCTACCTGCTGGCCGAGCTCATCGAGGCCTCGATGACGGCTGACCCGGACCGCACCGCCGCGTGCCGCGACCTCATCGGCCCGCTGCGCGAGGCGTGGCACGGCGCCGCCGACGCGGTCGCGCGGGCCGCCGTCCCGGCGCCCCGGCAGCGGGTGGCCTCCGAGATGCTGGTGGGCGAGCTCGGTGTCGGCTGACGTGCTGGCCGACCCGGCGGCCGCGGACGCGGACGCCGCCGACGAGCCCGACTCCCGCTGGGCCGCCGCCCTGGACGCGCTCGAGGCCGAGGTCGAGCGGGCGCATGCGCTGGCCGACGGCGGCGTGGTGGCGGACGAGGCTCCGGTGTGGCGTCCCGAGGCCGGGTTGGGGCCGCTGCCCGAGAGCCTCGCGCCCCGCGCGCGGCAGCTCCTCGACGCGCAGGCCGCCGCCACCCGGCGGGTCGCGGAGGCGTCCGCGTCGAGCCGGCGGCACCTCGACGTGGTCGCCACGCTGCGCGCCAACGGTTCCCATTCGCCCGTGTACCTCGACGTCGAAGGCTGAGGGACGAGGTCCACCGGGACCGGATGACCCGGACACCGCAGGACACACAGGGGTGAACCCATTCCGCCGTCCGGGTGAAGGTCGACCTTGATGGGTGGAACCCCTCACGCCGCCGCGACGGCCTCCGATGAGACATCCGAGCAGGGATTGCTCGCGCAACAGGCCATGGATCGGCCGACCCGAGGTACACGTCGGTGAGGCGGTCCCGCATGTCCATGTTCGGCTCGGTCAGCTATGTGGCGCTGAACAGCGCCCTCGATGGGTTGGCACTGCGGCAGCGCGCCATCGCCGAGAACGTCGCGAACATCCAGACCCCTGGCTACCACGCGCAGCGCGTGTCCTTCGAGGACGCCCTGACGCGTGCGGTCGGCAAGGGCACCGGCGCCGCCCAGGCCACGACCGCCCGTTCGCTCGAGCCCACGCG
>JAEWEI010000191.1 GCA_023389545.1 Actinomycetes bacterium
CACCATGACGGTGCGGGGCCCCTCGGGACTAGCTGACGGCCGTCAGGCGATCGGGAGCGCCGAGGTGGCCGGGGTCCCGGTCTCGACGGGCGCGACGCCGGCCAGGCTTGCCCGCAGAGCGGCGCCCAGGTTCGCGTCGACGTTCGTCCAGTACTGGATGGCCCGCTCGCGGATGGCCTCGTTCTTCACACCGCCGACGTGGCCGGTGATCGTCTCGAGGAAGCGCGCACGGGCGGCGTCGTCGAAGACGTCGCGGTAGAGCGTGCCCGCCTGGCCGAAGTCGTCGTCCTCGGAGTGCAGCGTGGCCGCCGTGCGGACCATGTCGCCGTCGGACTCCCAGCCGCGCGACTCGGCGGCCAGCTCGGCGTGCGCGGCCGGGCCGCCCACCGAGTTCGGGGCGTACACGGGGGTGCTCGGCGGGTTGAAGCCCACGCGCATGGCGCCGTCCTGCGAGTACGAGTGCACCGGCGCCGCGTGCGGCGCGTTGACCGGCAGCTGCGCGTGGTTGGTGCCCACGCGGTAGCGGTGCGCGTCGGCGTAGGAGAAGATCCGCGCGAGGAGCATCTTGTCGGGGCTCGCCGCGATGCCGGGCACGAAGTTGCTCGGCGCGAACGTCGCCTGCTCGATCTGCGCGAAGTAGTTCTCGGGGTTGCGGTTGAGCTCGAGCGTGCCGACCTCGATCAGCGGGTAGTCGGCGTGCGGCCACACCTTGGTGAGGTCGAACGGGTTGAAGCGGTAGTCCTTGGCGTCCTCGTAGGGCATGACCTGGACCGACAGCGTCCACGACGGGAAGTCGCCGCGCTCGATGGCCTCGGAGAGGTCACGGATATGGAAGTCCGCGTCGGACCCGGCGAGCTGCGAGGCCTGGTCGTTCGAGAAGCACTTGATGCCCTGGTTCGTCTTGAAGTGGTACTTGACCCAGAAGCGCTCGCCCGCGGCGTTGATCCACTGGTAGGTGTGCGAGCCGAAGCCGTCCATGTGGCGCCACGACGCCGGGATGCCGCGGTCGCCCATGAGCCACGTCACCTGGTGCGCCGACTCGGGGGACAGGGTCCAGAAATCCCACTGCATGTCGTTGTCGCGCAGGTGCGTGCCCGGCAGGCGCTTCTGCGAGTGGATGAAGTCGGGGAACTTGATGCCGTCGCGGATGAAGAAGACGGGCGTGTTGTTGCCGACCAGGTCGTAGTTGCCCTCGGTCGTGTAGAACTTCAGCGCGAAGCCGCGCGGGTCGCGCCACGTGTCGGGAGAGCCTGCCTCGCCGGCCACGGTCGAGAAGCGCAGCAGCGTCTCGGTGGTGGCGCCCTGCTGGAACAGCGCCGCGCGGGTGAAGGCGCTCACGTCGTTCGTGGTGGTGAACGTGCCGAACGCCCCGCCGCCCTTGGCGTGCACAACGCGCTCGGGGACGCGCTCGCGGTTGAACTGCGCGAGCTTCTCGACCAGGTAGTGGTCGTGCAGGACGATCGGGCCGTCGGCGCCGACCGTCTGCGAGTGCGCGTCGGACGCGACAGGGGCGCCGGAGTTGGTGGTGGTGGGGGGCACGTTCGACATGGGTGTCCTCTCGCTGCCCCGGCGGCGCCAGGGCTGATGGTTCCGTCCTGCCGGCGGCAGGCGACAGATGGGCGGGTCGCCGAGGCTGGTCAGGCGGCTCGGCAGTCGGGGCACAGGCCCCAGTAGGTGACCTCGGCGCTCTCGACGGTGAAGCCGGACGTCGAGCTCGGGATGAGGCAGGGTGCGTGGCCGACGGCGCAGTCGACGTCGTCGATCGCGCCGCAGGACCGGCACACCACGTGGTGGTGGTTATCGCCGATGCGGCGCTCGTAGCGCGCGGGGTGGCCCGCGGGCTCGATCTGGCGGACGAGCCCCGCGGCGGTCAGGGCGTGCAGCACGTCGTAGACGGCCTGCACTGACACGGTGCCCAGTGCTGCGCGCACGGCGTTCAGCACGGTGTCCGCGTCTGCGTGCGGATGCTGCGCCAGCGCCTCGAGCGCGGCGAGCCGCGTCGCGGTGACCCGCAGCCCGCTCTCGCGGAGTTGCTGCTCGGGGCTGGTCGTCGTCATGGCCACCACCGTAGCCTGTTCTTTGGAGTAGTTCCAACCACGGAGTCGCTCCGGATACGGGGCTCAGCCTGGATGACGTCCCGCCTCGAGCGGGGCGCGGCGGCATTGCGACGCCCACGTGAGTGTCTGTTAGAGTCAATCCCTGACTGACCTGGGTCTGCCGCCACTCCTCGGAGCGAGGTGGCCCGGGTGCACAAGTGGAGTCACCTCCCACCTGAGTTTCGACAGCTCGGTCACCCGACCGACAACAGAGGCCAGGTTCCGGTCCGGAGAGCATGGCCTCGCGGCCGTGCTCACTCGTCGTCGTGCGAGGCGCTCGTCGCGCCGCGCGCCACAGCTCCGGACTTCGAGGCCCCCCACCTGTGCCCAGGTTCGGGGGCCTTTCCCGTTCCTGGTGATCTCCACGACGAAACCTGAGGAGCACCACATCAGCGAGCCCCGCATCAACGATCGGATCCGCGTTGCCGAGGTCCGCCTGGTCGGCCCTAACGGCGAGCAGGTCGGGATCGTCCGCGTGGAAGACGCACTGCGCCTGGCCCAGGATGCCGATCTCGACCTCGTCGAGGTGGCCCCGGACGCCCGCCCCCCGGTCTGCAAGATCATGGACTACGGCAAGTTCAAGTACGAAGCAGACATGAAGGCCCGTGAGGCCCGGCGCAACCAGACGAACACGATCCTCAAGGAGATCCGTTTCCGTCTGAAGATCGACCCGCACGACTACGGCACCAAGAAGGGCCACGTCGAGCGCTTCCTCAAGGCTGGCGACAAGGTCAAGGTCATGATCATGTTCCGCGGTCGCGAGCAGTCGCGCCCGGAGATGGGCATCCGCCTGCTCCAGCGGCTCGCCGCCGACGTCGCCGAGCTCGGCTTCATCGAGAGCGCGCCGAAGCAGGACGGCCGCAACATGATCATGGTGCTCGGCCCCACCAAGAAGAAGGCGGAGCAGAAGAGCGAGCAGCGTCGCGCGGCGCAGACGAAGGTCCGCGACGAGCGTGACGATGCTCCTTCGGCGACGGCCGCCCCGGCCGCCGCCCCAGCTGCTCCGGCGAAGGCTGCTCCGGCTCCGGCCGAGGCCGCCCCGCAGGCGCCCGCCCCGGCAGAGCCCAAGGCTGCTGAGGCCAAGCCCGCTGAAGCGAAGCCTGCCGACGCCAAGCCTGCCGAGCCCAAGCCCGCGGCTGCGAAGCCTGCGGCCGCGGAATCCGCTGCTGCTGACGCCGCGGCCCCGGCCAAGGCGCCGGCTCCCCGGCCGGCGGCACGTCCCGCAC
>JAEWEI010000218.1 GCA_023389545.1 Actinomycetes bacterium
CTCGTGGGCGCCGCCGCGGCCCGGTCCGATGACCCGGGGTTCGACGGCGTGATGCTCGTGGACGCGGACGGCCGCGAGCAGCCGCTCGTCGCGCTGTACCGCCGGGCCGCGCTCGAGTCCGGGCTGACGCGGCTCGCGGCGGGGCGCGGCGTCAGGGGCGCCTCGGTGCGCGCCGTCCTCGCGGAGACGCACGTGCTGCGCCTCCCGGACGAGGGCGCGTCGCGCGACATCGACACGTGGGAGGACGTCCGCCGCATCGACGGGTGAGCGCCTTCACCGGCGCGAGCCCGGTGGGCGGCGCCCGGGCTCGCCCGCGCGCTCAGGAGAACACGGCGATGCCGTAGACCGCGAAGAGCACGAGGTGGGCGGCGCCGTGTGTCGCCGTGACCCTCTTCGCCGCGAAGGTCGTCACCGAGAGCAGCAGCGTGACGCCCAGCAGCACCAGGTCGACGGGCGACTCCGCCAGCACGACGGACTGCCCGGTGAGGGCGCCGATGACCAGGACGGCCGGGATCGTCAGCCCGACCGTCGACACCAGGGCGCCGTGGCACAGGTTGCTCACGCGCTGGACCTCGCCGCGCAGGGCGGCGCGCACGGAAGTGATCGACTCGGGCAGGAAGACGATCATCGCGATCAGGATGCCGGCCAGCGCCACCGGCGCCCCGACGCGGCCCAGGCCGTCGTCCAGGAGGGTCGCCATGTCGTGCGAGAGCAGCACGATGGGCAGGACCGTCACCACGAGCAGGGCGAAACGCAGCCCGATCTCGGCACGGTGCTCTGCGAGGACCTGCCTGATGCCCGGGCGGTCCTGGGCGGCGTCCTCGCCGTGGGGGCCCGCGGCGGCCAGGAGGCGCGGGTCGACCTCCCGGAAGTCGTCGGCCTGCGCGCCCATCTGCCGGAAGAGGAAGAAGGCGTACAGCGCGAGGGTCAGCACGACGATCGCGATCTCCTGCCCCGGCAGGTAGGCGCCGTCCCGCCCGATCAGGGCGGGGAGCGCGAAGGCCAGCGAGGAGAGCACCACCAGCAGGGCGAGGTACGCGGAGGCGCCCGTCCGGTTGTGCTCCATGCTGCCGCGCTTGACGCCCCCGATGAGCAGGCAGAGCCCGATCACGCCGTTGAGGATGATCATCGACACCGCCATCACCGAGTCGCGGGCGATGGTGGCCTGGTGGCCGGGGCCGAGCATGACGGCGGAGATCAGCACCACCTCGATCAGCACGATCGACAGGGTGAGGACCAGCGAGCCGTAGGGGTCGCCCAGTCGACGGGCGAGGTGCTCGGCCTCGTGCACGACCCCGAACGCGCACACCAGGATGACGGCGACGATGAGCGCCAGTGCGATGACGAGCACGGGTGCGGGGACGTGCCCTCCGAGCAGGGGGGCGGCGACGAGCAGCGCGACAATGGCGCCCCAGCCGAGCAGGAGGCGGAGGAGGGCGACGGGCGTGAGGATGGCTCGCGCGGTGGAGATCACAGGTGAGGTCCAGTTCCACGGGGCCGTCCCCGTGCCGTGCGAACGGACGGGCCGTCCCGTCCGTGGTGCTGCCGTCAGGCAACGCCGCCCAGGATAGGCCACCCGCCGCTGGGCAGGCAGCAGGAGTCCGCACGACCGTTCGGGCGCTTGCCCGCGCCGCGTGGCACGATGGGGAAAAGCGGCATGTGCGACAGGGGAGGCGCAGCATGACCGGAACCACACCCCACCCGGGCCCACGCCCGTCCACGCGGCTCATCGCCGCGCCGACGACGCCACTGGACGCCTGGATGGACACCTTGGCCCGCGATCTCGGGATCGAGATGGTCATCGTGGACGAGGAGGCCCTCGTGGCCCTCGCCCTGCACGCGGCGCGCAGCGTCGGCCGGCCGGGCGCGTCGCCGCTCACCGCCTTCCTGGTGGGCTATGCCGCAGGCGTCGGCGCGGGTCCGCTCGCGGACGCGATCGACCGGGCGGACGACCTGGCCACGGACTGGTACGCGCGCTACATGGCGATGGGCGGCCCGGAGAACTGGTCGCGGCCCGCCCCTGGCTAGCCGCCGATCGCGCTCATCGGCCGGTCGGGCTGCAGGAACGACGGGTCATTGATGCCGTGCCCCGGCAGCTTGCCCGCGACACAGCCGGCGAACGCCCCGACGAGCGCCGCGTCGTCCGCCTGCCCGCGCAGCAGCGCCCGCAGGTCCGTCTCCGTGCGGGCGAACAGGCAGGAGCGGAGCTGCCCGTCGGCGGTCAGCCGCAGGCGGTCGCAGGCGCCGCAGAACGGCGCCGACACGGACGCGATCACGCCGACAGTCGCGGGACCGCCGTCCACCAGCCATCGCTCGGCGGGCGCCGCGCCCCGCCCCGGCAGCGGGGTGAGCGTGAACGCGGCGGCGAGCCGGTCGAGGATCTCCGGCCCGGTCACCATCGAGCTGCGCTCCCACGTGTGCCCGGCGTCGAGCGGCATCTGCTCGATGAACCGCATCTCGTAGCCGCCCTCGGTCGCGAACCGCACCAGGTCGACCAGCTCGTCGTCGTTGACGCCCCGCATCGCGACGGCGTTGAGCTTCACGGGCCGTAGCCCGGCGGCGTCGGCTGCCGCGATGCCCGCCAGCGTGTCGGCCAGGCGGTCGCGGCGGGTGAGGGCCAGGAACCGGTCGGGCCGCAGCGTGTCGATGCTGATGTTGACGCGGGCGAGCCCGGCGTCGGCGAGCGCCCCGGCGAGCCTCGGCAGGCGCAGGCCGTTGGTGGTCAGCGACACCTCAGGAGCCCCGTGCGGTCCGCGCAGCGCGGCGAGGGCCGCGACCACCTCGACGACGTCGGGCCGCAGCAACGGCTCGCCGCCGGTGAGGCGCAGCTCCTCGATGCCCGCCTGCTCGACGGCGACGGTGGCCACCCGCACCAGCTCGGCGGTGGTCAGCAGGTCGGAGCCCGCGATCCACGGCACGCCCTCGGCGGGCATGCAGTACGTGCAGCGCAGGGAGCAGCGGTCCGTCAGGGAGATCCGCAGATCCCGGTGGACGCGGCCGAACGTGTCGGTGAGCCGGCCATCCGCGTCGAGCGTGCCGACGGGGGCCGGAGCCGTGTCACGGGGGACCGGGTCGGGCAGCGCCACGCGGCTCAATGGTCGCCGCCCACCAGCTGGTCCAGCAGATGCGGCAGCAGCGGCGCCAGCACCCCCATGCCCTGGGCCACGGCCTTCGTGGAGCCCGGCAGGTTCACCACCAGCGCTCCGTCGGCAGTGACGCCCGCGAGCCCGCGGGACAGCACAGCGGTGGCCACATGGGCCTGCCCCTCGCGGCGCAGCGCCTCCGCGAGCCCGGGCAGCTCGCGGTCGATCACGCCGCGCGTGCCCTCGGGCGTCTGGTCGCGGGGCGTCACGCCGGTGCCGCCGCTGGTGACCACCACGCTCGACCCGGACGCGAGGGCCGCCTCGATGGCCGCGGCGACCGAGGCGGCGCCGTCGGGCACCACCACCGGGGCTCCCACCGTGAGCCCGGTGCCCCGCAGCAGGTCCGCGGCGAGCGGCCCGGACCTGTCCTCCGCCTCACCCCGGGAGCACCTGTCGGAGACGACGATGACGGTTGCCTGCGCGGAGTCCATGACGCCACGGTATGCGACTGCGGGAGCGACTCCGCGGCGCCGGGCCGCTGGTCCTACACGGGCCCTGATCGGCCATCGGAGAATGGGCGTATGCCAAGTCAGCCGGTCAGCGCGCATCGGGCGCTCGCCTCGGACAAGCGCATGGCCATGGTCCGCATGCTCCAGCGCTTGGGGCGCCCGGTGGGCGCCGACGAGATCTCGCTCGAAGTCGGCCTCCACGTCAACACCGTCCGCGAGCACCTGGACCGCCTCATCGAGTCGGGGCTCGTCACCACCGAGACGGAGCGCCGCCGCACCCGAGGGCGGCCCCGCATCCTCTACAGCGCCACCGCCGAGCTCGAGGAGCCGAACGACGCCCGGGCCCGCGACCAGCTCATCCGCGCGCTCCTCGCCGGGTACTCCACCGCAGGCGCCACGCCGCCCGACGCGGCGGACCGCTCCTGCATCGACGAGGCAGCCGAGCCTGCCGAGCCCGCTGAGGAGTGCGGCCGGGCGTGGGCGGCCCAACTCGGCCACGAGTCCCCGCCGCCCGGCCACGACCAGGTGGTGGCGCGCGCGCAGGAGGCGCGGCGCCAGCTCGACGACCTGCGCCGGCACCTGGAGGACCTGGGCTTCGCGCCCGAGGCCGACCCGGACTCGATGCAGGTGCACCTGCACCGGTGCCCGTTCCTCGACCTGGTGGGCCAGTCCTCCGACGTCATGTGCCAGGTGCACCTCGGCCTGAGCCGGGGTGTGCTGGAGCAGCACGACGGGCCGATCGTCGCCGAGTGGCTGGAGCGCTTCGTCGGGCCGCACCACTGCGTCCTGCACCTGGCCGAGCGCGCGCAGCCCGAGGACGCCGCTCACTCCTGAGCCCGCACCGCTGCCAGGATGAGCGCCGCGACGGCGTCCGGCTGGGAGAGCGCGACCGCATGGGACCCCTCGATCTCCACTGTCGTGGCGCCCAGGCGCGCGGCGGCTGCGCGCTGTGAGTCGGGGTCGATCGCGTGGTCCTGCGTGGCGACGGCGAACCAGGTCGGGAGCGTCTTCCAGGCGGGCTCCACCTCGAGCACGTCGTTGAGCGCGCCGAGCGCCACCGGGCGCTGGCTCACGGCCAGCAGCGCTGTCTCCTCCTCGGGCAGATCGGCCGCGAAGACCGAGCGGAACTTGTCCCGCTGGATGTACACCTCGGGGCTGTCGCTGCCCGGGTAGGTCCGGGGCTCGAGCGACGTGGCGAGCTCGGCGTCGGGGAACTCCGCCACCGAGCCCAGCGCCGAGACGCCGTAGTCGACGCCGAAGGACGCGACCAGCGCCAGGGCCGTGACGTTGGGGGCCTTGCTGCCGGCGTAGGTGACGACGGGCCCGCCGTAGGAGTGGCCGACGAGCACCACAGGCCCCTCGACCTGCGACGCGGCGTTCGCCACGTACTCGCCGTCGTGGGTGAGGCCGCGCAGCGGGTTGGCCAGAGCTTGCGCCGCCGCGCCCTCGGCCTGGAGGCGGTCGATCACACGGGCCCAGCTCGAGCCGTCAGCGAAGGCGCCGTGCACGAGCAGGACAGTGGGCTGCGGCATGGCATCCTCCCGGGGCATCTGGGACATTCCTCACCTGACAGCAGACCAGGCTCCGCGCAGGGCGGCAAGGCGGGCGGCGGAGCATGCTGGGCGGGGAGGTGGGCACATGGCGGCTGACGAGTTCCGCGGCGACCCCGGCGCGCCGGTCACGATCGTGGAGCACGGCGACTTCGAGTGCCCGTACTGCCGGGCGGCGGCGCCCGTGCTCGCGAGCCTGGTCGAGGGATCGGGGGGACGGGTGCGGCTCCTGTGGCAGGAGTTCCCGCTGTTCGAGATCCACCCCCATGCGCTCGCGGCCGCCCTGGCCGCCGAGGCCGCGCGGGCGCAGGGCGTGTTCTGGCCGATGCACGATCAGCTCTTCGCGCATCAGGACGCGCTCGACGACAGGTCGTTGCGGCGCTACGCGCACAGCGTGGGCGCCGACCCCGAGAGCGTGGTGGGGGAGGCGGCCCAGGAGCATGCCGCGGAGGTGGGCCGCCAGTACAGCGAGGGCGTCGAGGCCGGGGTCCGGGGAACGCCCACGCTGTTCATCGACGGGCGGATGTACACCGGCCCGCTCGCGCTCCCCGAGTTGAGGGCTGCCACGGGCCTGGACTGACGCGCTCAGTCGCCTGAGGCGCTGCTGCCCGCCGGGTCCACGCTGGAGCGGCCCATCTCCTCGCGCAGCAGCGCCGTGTCCGCATCCGTCCACCCGGGCGGGGGAGCGAGGGCCGGCCACGCCCCGGAGTACGCGAGCCGGTAGCGGTGGCCGTGGCCGTCCGGCACGTCCTGCGCCACGAACAGGTCGATCGTCACGTCGAAGAACGTCACCACGGGGAACCAGCGCACGCTCGGCAGCACATCCGGCCCGCGGGGCTCGCGGAGCCAGTCCGGCTCGTGGAGCAGCAGGTCAGGGGACCACCACACCACGCCGTCCGAGGCGTGCTGCACGTACAGCACCCGGGGCGGGTCCCACGGACCGGGCAGCTCCCAGACGTTCGCCACCGACGCCACGTCCGTGCCCCACCTGACGGCCCGCCCACTGTCGACCACCGGGCTGATCTCCAGCGACCCGGGGTCCCGGTGGTCGGTGAGGTACTCCCAGTCCTCGGTGAAGCTCGGGGTGCCGACCCACAGCGCCCCGTCCGTGCGGGCCCGCATGTCCTGCAGGCCGGAGAAGGCGCCCTGGCCCCCGTAGCTGCCCAGGGACTCACCGAACACCATCAGCAGAGGCCGGTCTGCCTCGGGGCGGCTGGACCATGCGGCGTGGACGGCGTCGAACAACGCCTTGCCGGCGGCGGGCGGTGTCGCGCGGTCGGAGACGAAGCTGACCCAACTCGGCACGAACGAGTACTGCATGGCGGCGATGGCCGTGTTGCCGCCCCACGCCAGCTCGAGGGCCTCCGCCATCGACGGGTCCACCCAGCCGGTGCCCGTGGTCGTCGCCACGACGAGCACCTCGCGGTCCCACGCTCCCGTGCGGTCCAGCTCTGCAACGACGTGCGCTGCCACCTCCGTCAGCGTCGGGGCGCTGTCCAGGCCCGCATAGACCCGGATGGGCTCGCGCACCGCGAGCGGCAGGCCGGTGCGCTGCGCGAAGGCGCCCAGGTCGCCGACGCTCGGGCCACCGGCCACGAACGTGCGGCCCTGCTGGCCCAGGGACTGCCACGACATCGACGACGCCGGGGAGCCGCTGCGCTCCGGCTGGGATGGCTGCTCGACTCCGGCCTCCGTGGTGCTGTCGACCCGCGCGTACGTGGCGCGCAGGCCGCCGATCAGCCAATGGGACAGTGCCCCGTTGACGACGAGCACCGCCAATGCCGCGACTAGCACCGCCGCGAGGGCGCGGCCCAGCACGGGCGGCGCCCAGCGGCCGAGCAGCCGCCCTAGGGCGCGGGCCGCCGCGCGCAGGCCCCTGGCCGTCAGCACTAGGGCGAGGGCGACCAGCACGGCGAGCCCGAGCACCAGGAACGAGTGCGCGGACGTGGGCTGGGGCATGCCGAACAGGTCGCGCACCTCGCGCTGCCACGACGCGCTCTCCAGAAGCGCGAGGGGGACTGTCACGGCCGCGGCCGCGGCAAGGGCCCACCAGCCCGCCCTCCGCCACCGCCACGATCGGGGAGGGGACACACCGATGGCCCGCACGACCCACGCGACGAACACGCCGATGCCGTACCCGATCGCCGCGCAGACACCCGCGACGGCGCCCTGGAACGCTGGCGGGCGGGGGATCAGCGACGGGCCGAGGGTCGTGGCGAAGAACGGGAGGGCGCCCGCGAGCCCGAGCGGCGAGAAGGCTCTTGCGAACCTCCGCGCGTGCGCGCGCACGCCGTTCACGCGTTGCGCCACGGGGTGGGGGGCAGCGGCGGCGGCTCCTGTGACTCGGGCGAGCACAGCGGCAGCCGCTGCCCCAGCTGCCGCAGCACCACGGTGCCGAGGACGGCGGCCAGCAGCGACCCGGCGAGCACGCCGATCTTGGCCTGCTCGCGCAGCAAGTCGTCGTCGAACGCCAGCTCGGTGATGAACAGCGCGATGGTGAAACCGATGCCGGCCAGCATCGCCCCGCCCAGCAGATGGCCGTAGCGGACCCGGCCGGGCAGCGCGCCGAGCCCCAACCGGATCGCCAGCGCGGACGCCCCGAAGATGCCCACCGCGTCTCCGACCACGAGCGCCACGACGACGCCCAGCGTCACCGGCGACGTCACGGCGGCGCGCAACGCCTCGGCGTCGAGCCGCACGCCGGCGTTGGCGAGCGCGAACAGCGGGACCACCACGTACGCGCTCCACGGGTGCAGCGTGCGCTGCAGCCGCTCGCCCGCGGGCACGGCGGCGCGGGCCGCCAGCTCCGTCAGGTGCTCGCGATCGGCGTTCGTCTCCGCCGCGAGGTGGTCCGCGTACCGCGCCACGACGTCGACGTGCTCGCGCGCGGACGGGCGCACCGGGATGAGTAGGCCCAGCAGCACGCCCGCGAGGGTCGGGTGGACGCCCGCCGCCAGGATCGCGCACCACAGCAGCACGCCCGCCACGACGTACGGCGCCAGCCGCCACACATTCAGCCAGCGCAGCGCCAGGATGCCCACCAGCACCGCTGCCGCGGCCCCGAGTGCCAGCACGTTGATCTGCTCGGTGTAGAACACCGCCATCACCGTGATCGCGCCGATGTCATCCACGATGGCCAGGGTCAGCAGGAACAGCCGCAGCCGGTCCGGGCACGCCGGGCCGAACAGCGCGAGGATGCCCAGCAGGAACGCGGTGTCGGTGGACATCACGATGCCCCACCCGTGCGCGGCCTCCGTTCCCGTCGTGAACGCCAGGTACAGCAGCGCCGGGACTGCCATCCCGCCGAGCGCGCCGAGGGCGGGCACCGCCACCGTGCGCTTGTCCCGCAACTCCCCGCTGGTCACCTCACGGTGGATCTCCAGCCCCACCACCAGGAAGAACACCGCCATCGCTGCGTCGTTCACCCAGTGATGCAGGTCAAGCCCGAACTCCGCGCCGCCCAAAGACAGCCCTGCGGTGGTGGACCACAGCGCCTCATACGACGCCGACCACGGGGAGTTGGCCCACGCCAGGGCCACGAGGGTCGACCCGAGCAGGAACACGGCACTGCCGGCCTCCGTCGTCAGGAAGCGCAGCACGCCCGGGTTCATTGTCGGCAACCGCACCCGCAGGGGTGGCCCAGGGCTGGCAGAGACCACCTGGCGACCTCCGTTCGGCGACGCGTGCCTCCAAAGTCTCAGGCGGCGTCGCCGTGCGCGACTCCGGCCCGGCGCCGCGTCGCCGCACGCCATGCGGGACGATGGGCGCATGGTCGACACACCGCAGACAGCACTCGTCACCGGCGCCGGGCGGGGGATCGGGCGCGCCATCGCGCTCGGGCTCGCCGACGCCGGATGGTCGGTCGCACTCGTGGGGCGCACGCGCTCGCGGCTCGACGCAGTCGCCGAGGAGTGCCGGGCACTCGGCGTGGACGCCCCCGTCGCCGTCGCCGACCTGGTGGACCCCGACGCCGTCGCCGCCGCGGTCGGGGAGGTGCTCGGGGCCTTCGCGCCGCGCGGCGGCCTGGGCCTGCTGGTCAACAACGCCGGGGTGGTCGAGTCCGCCGAGCTCCCCTTCGCGCAGGACGACCCGGCCGACATGTGGCGCGTCATCGAGGCCAACGTGCGCGGCCCGCTGCTGGTCACCCACGCGGTGCTGCCCGGCATGCTGGCCCGCGGCGGCGGGCGAGTCGTCAACCTGAACTCCGGCGCCGGGCACCGCCCGATGCAGGCCTACACCGGGTACGCCATCAGCAAGGGCGCCGTCGCCCGGCTCACCCGCCTGCTCGACGCGCAGTACCGCGACGCGGGGCTGCGCGTCTTCGACCTGGCGCCCGGCGTGGTCCGCACCGACATGACCGCCTCGATGCCCACGCATGACGACCGCACGGAGTGGACGCCCGTGGAGGACGTCGTCGAGCTGGTGCACGCGATCGGCGCCGGAGAGCTCGACGCGCTCTCCGGGCGGTTCATGCGCGCGGGCGCCGACACCCCGCAGTCGCTGCTCGCCGAGGCCGATCGGGTTGTCGCGGCGGACGCCAGGGTGCTGCGGCTCGCCGACCTGGCCGAGCTCCGCGAGTAGCGGCGCCCGGCCGGCCGCCCTGCGCCGGGCTCAGGCCGGCGAGCCGAGCGTGGCCGGGACGTGCTCGCCCTGGCCCTGGGCGCGCAGCGTCTCGCGCACCCGCTCCGCAGCGGCGTCGAGCTCGGCGGCGGGCACGTCGTGGCGCGCGTTGGCGAACGTGAGGCTCTGCTCATCCCACGCCGGGAGCACGTGCAGGTGCAGGTGCGGCACCTCGAAGCCGGCCGTCAGCAGCGCGACGCGCGGGGCGTCCCACGCCTCCTGCTGCGCCTTGCCGATGAGCTGGGCGACCCGCACCAGGTGCGCGAGGACGTCCGCGGGCGCGTCGGTGATCTGGACGATCTCCTCGCGTGGCACCACGAGCGTGTGCCCGTCGGTGATGGGAGCGATGGTGGTGAAGGCGACGGCGACGTCGTCGGCCCACACGAAGCGGCCCGGGATCGCCCCGGAGATGATCTGCGAGAACACGGTGGCCATGG
>JAEWEI010000326.1 GCA_023389545.1 Actinomycetes bacterium
CGTGGGAGCTGGCCTCGCGATTGCGGGACGCGATCGTGCTGTGGACGGGGCGGATCGGCGGCGCCCAGGCCGACGTGCTGCCGCATGACACCCAGGCGTTGTCCGGCATGGCGCGCATCCTCGGGTACCCGTCCGGGTCGGCCGGCGAGCTCGAGGAGGAGTACCTGCGCACGTCACGGCGCGCGCGGGCCGTGGTGGAGCGCGTCTTCTACGCCTGACGTGGCCCTGCGCCCGGTGGACGGCTCGCCGGGTCAGGACCGCGCCGGCACCGGGTCCGGCTCGGTGGCCTCTGGCGTGCCCTCAGCCGCGTCATCGCCGGCGGAGGCGGCTCTCGCGCGTGGGCCGCGCGCGGCGGGGGTGGCGCCATCGGCCAGCAGCTCGGAGTCCACCAGCTCGTGGCGCTTGAGGTAGGCGCCGGAGACCGCCTTGATCGTCGCCGCGACCGGCAGCGCGAGGAACGCGCCGAGCGCCCCGAACACGGCCCCGAACGCCAGCACCGAGATGAACGCCACCGCCGGGTTGAGCTCCATGGTGTGCGCGGAGATCTTGGGCGCGAGCAGCAGGTTCTCGACCTGCTGGTACACGACGATGAAGATCACCACGCCGAGCCCGGTGAGCGGGCTGACCGTCAGGCCCACGATCACCGGCAGCGCGCCGCCGATGTAGGTGCCGATGGTCGGCACGAACTGGGACACGAGCCCGGTGAACACCGCGAGCGGCACGGCGTATGGCACGTGGACGACAGTCAGGAAGACGAAGGTCGCGAGGGCCGACACCAACGCCAGCAGGATCCGCGAGCTGAGGAAGTTGGAGACCTGCTCCTGCGAGGCGTCCCACACCCGCAGCACCTCGCGCTGGCGCTCAGGGGCGAGGAGGCTGCAGATGGACGCCTTGAAGCGCGGCCCCTGCGCGACCATGTAGAAGACGACCAGCAGCACCGCGGAGAGCACGAAGAGGCCGCCGAGGATCGTGCCGCCCACCCCGATCACGCCCTGCGCGACGTTCGTGCCCCAGCTGTCGACGAGCTGGACGAGCACCTTGTCGGTGGTGGGCAGCTCGTAGCCGAACGCGCCCAGCACGAACGCGGTGAGCTGCTCGTACAGGTCGGGGACCGACTGGATCAGATCGACCAGCTGGGCGACGAAGAGCTGCCCGAACAACGTCAGCATGCCCAGGCTGGCGAGGACGGCCCCGAACATCACGAGCCCGGTGGCGACACCGCGCCGCACCTTGTGGCGCACGAGCCAGCGCACCGGCGGCTCCATCGCCAGCGCGATGAACCAGGCGGTGACGAGGATGGTGATCACCGAGCCGAGCTGTCCGAGGGCCCGCCACGCGAGGACCGCCGCGAAGACGGCGATCACGACCATCAGCAGGGCGCGGGGAAGCCACGCGGGCGGGCGGCCGGGGTTCGCGCGCTGGGCTGTCGTCGTCCTCATGGGGCGCCTCACGGGTCAAGGCCGCACAGGCGCGGCATGGAGGGAAGTTACCCGATGGCGTGCGCACGCGCGGTCATCTCGGGGCAGTCGGGCTCAGGCGTCGTCGTCCGCGTCGCGGGAGGGCCCGCCACCCGGCTCGGGCGGGTTCGCCGGCCCCTTGACCCTGTCCACCAGCAGTTCGGAGTCCACCAGCTCGTGGCGGCGCAGGTAGGTCCCCGAGACGGCCTTGATGGTCGCGGCGATCGGCAGCGACAGAAAGGCGCCCACCGCCCCGAAGACCGCCCCGAAGGCGACGACCGCCAAGAACGCGACAGCCGGGTTCAGCGCCATCGTCTGCGCGGCGATGCGCGGCGCCAGGACCAGGTTCTCGACCTGCTGGTAGGCGATGATGAAGATCACCACGCCCACAGCGGTGAGCGGGCCCACCGACAGTGCGACGGCCACGGGCAGCGCGCCGCCGATGTAGGTGCCGACGGTGGGCACGAACTGGGACACGAGCCCGGTGAACGCCGCGAGCGGCAGCGCGTACGGCACGCGCACGATGGTCAGGTACGCGAACGTCACGACAGTCGCGATCGCGGCCAGCACGATGCGCGAGACGATGAAGTTGGAGACCTGCTCCT
Organism: Actinomycetes bacterium; assembly: GCA_023389545.1. Classification (GTDB taxonomy): domain Bacteria; phylum Actinomycetota; class Actinomycetes; order Actinomycetales; family Cellulomonadaceae; genus Cellulomonas_A. The sequence goes on from JAEWEI010000326.1 coordinate 2,063, forward strand.
GGGAGACCTCCCAGATGCGCAGCACCTCGCGCTGCCGGTGCGGGGCAAGGAGCCGGCAGATCGCCGATCGGAAGGCCGGCCCCTGGGCGACCATGTAGAACGCGACGAGCAGCACGGCGGCCATGATGAAGAGCGCGCCGATGATCGTGCCGCCCACCCCGATGACGCCCTGCGCGACGTCGCTGCCCCAGCTGTCGACCACCTGCGACAGCACCCTGTCGCTGGTGGGCAGCGTGTACCCGAGGGACTCGTCGAGGAACTCGGTGAGCTGGGCGTACAGCGCCGGCACGTTCTCGAACAGCTCGACGAGCTGCACTACGAAGAGCTGCCCGAAGACGGCGAGCACCGCGGCCGTCGCGGCGAGCCCGCCGACCATCACCAGCCCGGTGGCCAGCCCTCGGCGCATCCCGCGGCGGGCAAGCCAGCGCACCACCGGCTCCATCGCCAGGGAGAGGAACCACGCGACCACGAGGATCGTCATGACGGTGCCGAGCTGCGCGAGCGCGCCCCAGGCCAAGACGCCCGCGAAGACGGCGACGACGGCCATGAGCAGCGCACGGGGAAGCCACACCGGCGGGCGGCGGTCGTCACGGGAGGCCGTCTGACTCCTCATCGCGGTCCTTCGCGCTCGTCGGCCGGGCGGTGGCGTCTCACCGCCATCCTGCCCGAG
>JAEWEI010000378.1 GCA_023389545.1 Actinomycetes bacterium
GCGATCGTCGCGCCGCCCATGCCCGACGTGTGGCTGAAGCCCGTGCCGACGAGCCCGTTGTCGCCGTGGACGTCGACCATCGTCACCTCGATGTCGGTGACGTGGTGGATCTGGTCGCCCCACGGCCCGTCGGGCAACGGCACGCGGGAGGCGCTCAGCTAGATGGACTCGATGCGCGGGATGCGCGAGCCGGTGATGGTCATGGCGTTCGTTCCGATCTGTGAGGTGCTGTGGTTCGAGGTGGGCCGGGCTCAGCCCTTGACGGCGCCGGCGGTCAGGCCGCTGATGAGCTGGCGCTGCACGACCATGAAGCCGGCGAGCACCGGGACGGCGGCCAGGACGCCGCCGGCGGTGAGCAGGTCCCACCGGATCTGGTACTCCCCGATGAAGAGCTGCAGCCCGACGGGGATGGTCTGGGCGGCGGTGGTCGAGGTGAAGGTGAGCGCGTAGAGCAGCTCGTTCCACGCGAAGATGAAGATGTACGTCCCGGCAGCGGTGAGCCCCGGGCGCATGAGCGGCAGCAGCACGTGCCGCACCATCTGCCACGGCGAGCAGCCGTCGATCGACGCCGCCTCGTCGAGCTCCAGGGGCAGCCCGTCGAGGAAGTTCTTCAGCAGGAACGTCGCGAACGGGGTGGCGAACGTCGAGTAGACGAGGATCAGCCCCCACCGCGAGTCGAGCAGGCCCACGGTGCGCAGCTCGGCTTGCAGCGGGATGACCAGCAGCACAGCCGGGAAGAGCTGCGCGATGAGCAGCGCGGTCAGCATCGACGTGCGGCCCCGGAACCGGAACCGCGACAGGCAGATGGCCGACGCCATCGCCACCAGCAGCGAGAACGCGACGGTGCCGAACGCCGTGAACACCGAGTTGCCCAGGTAGCTGAGGAACTGGGTGGTGCGGAACAGCTCGACGTACGCGTCGAGGGTGAACGTCTCCGGGATCGGGTTGACCCCGGGCGTGAGCAGCTCCTTCTCCGAGGTGAGCGAGGTGAGGAGCATGACGAGGTACGGGCCCAGCGTCGCGACGAGCCACATGGCCACGGCGCCGTGCACCAGGGTGCTGCCGAGCCGGATCCGAGGAGCCCGGGGCGCGGGAGCCGCGGGCTCGGGGGCAGGGCGCGGGGCCGGGGTGGCGACGGGTCGTTCGAGCACAGCGGACATCACGCGCTCCTGTCTCGTGTGAGGCGGATGTACATCACGACCAGGACGGAGAGGATCGCCGCCTGCACCATCGCGTAGGCGGCGCCCTGCCCGAAGTCCCCGCCCTTGTACGCCGTCAGGTACGACAGCAGCGGCAGGGTGGTGGTGGCGCGGGCCGGTCCGCCGCCGGTCAGCACGTAGGCGAGGTCGATGTAGTTCGCCGTCCAGATGAGCCGCAGCACCAGGGTGATGAGCACCGTGGGCAGGATGTGCGGGACGACGACGTTGCGGAAGACGCCCACCGGCCCGCACCCGTCGGTGCGGGCCGAGTCCTTGAGCTCCTGCGGCACGCTCTGCAGCGCCGCCAGGATCATCACCGCGAAGAACGGGATGCCCTGCCAAGCGTCGATCGCGATGAGCGTGGGCATCGCCGTCTCCGACGTGCTGAGGAACGCCACCGGCTTGTCGAGGATGCCGATTCCGACGAGCACTCCGTTGACGATGCCCCGGTTCGGATCGAGCATCCATAGCCAGATCAGGGCGACGAGCACACTGGGCGTCGCCCACGGGACCATCGCGAGCCCACGCGCCACGCCGCGCAGCGCGAACCGCTGGTTGAGCAGGAACGCCCCGGCGGTGCCGAGCACGAGCTGCAGCCCGACCGCCCCGAACGTCCACGCCGCGGAGTTGCGCAGCGCGTTCACGAAGTGCGGGTCGGAGAGGATCGCCTGGTAGTTCTCGAGCCCCGCGAAGCCGATGATGCCGCCAAGGAAGCTGGTCTCGTTGAACGAGAACCAGATGGCCCGCAGGAACGGGTAGACGATGAACGCCGCGAACAGCGCCAGGCTCGGCGCGAGGTACACGAGCGGCATCAGGTTGACGCGGCGCCGCGGCGCCCGCTGTGTTGCCCGACCGGCCGGGAGCTGGTCCCGGCGCGGCAGCGCGGTCAGAGGTCCGGCTGTCATCTCACTTCCCCGCCAGCACGGACGCGAGCTCCTCGAGCGCCTGCTCGCTTGTGACCTTGCCCTCGAAGGCCGACTGGAGGGTGGGCACCCAGTCCTTGTTGACGACAGTCGACGTGCCGGGCAGCAGCGGCCACGTGTGCGCGGTGGCCTGCGCGTCGAGCGCCACCCGCAGGCCCTCGTCGTCGCTGAACGGCGAGCCCTCGGCCACCGACATCAGGACGGGGAGCTGGCCCTGCGGCGACGTGCTCATGGTGAGCATCGGATCGTGCGACACCAGCCAGGACACCCACTCCCACGCGAGGTCCTGCTTGCCCGACGTGCCGAACACCACGTTGCCGCTCATCGAGCCGAGCGTCGTGGGCTTCGCCGGGTCGACCGACGGCATGGGGATGACGCCGACGTCGTCGCCCAACCCCTCGCGCACCGCCGCGAGCGAGCCCGCGTGGTGGATCATCATGGCCGTCGTGCCGTTGAGGAAGTTGCCCCGCACGGCCGCGAAGTCCGCGGTGATCGAGCCCGGGGGCGTCGCGCCCATGGCGTGCAGGTCCAGGTAGTCCTGGTTCGCCGCGACGCCCACCTCGTCGGCGAGGGTGACCTTGCCGTCGTCATCGACGAACGTGGCGCCCGCGGAGTACATCCACGCGGCCCACTGGTCCTGCCCGCCCACGCCGCCACGGATGTCGATCGCGAACTGGCCCGCGTCCGCCAGCGTCTGCGCGGCGGCCATCACGTCCTCATGCGTGCGCGGCGCCTCGAGGCCGTGCGCCGCGAAGATGGCCTTGTTGTAGTACATGTACAGCGTCGTGTACTGGTGCGGCATCAGATAGGTCTCGTCGTCCCCCGGCACCTTGCCCGCGTCCAGCAGGGCCGGGACCACGTCGTCCTTGCCCTCCCAGCCGGTGATCCGCTCGCTCAGCGGCGCCAGCGCCTTGGCCTGCACGAACTCGCCCAGCCACACGTCCTTGAACCGGGCCGCGTCGGGGCCGCCACCGCTGCTGAGCGCGTTGAGCAGCTTGTCCTCGTACTGCGCGAGCGGGATGACTTGCACCTCGACGGCGCCGCTGGTGCTCTGCTCGTTGAACTCCGCGACCAAGTTGGTCCACGTCGGGTCCGTCGAGTCGTCCTGCCACAGCCAGTACGTGAGCGTGGCGTCTCCGTCGTCAGCCGCGGCGCTGCCGCCTCCGCAGGCGGAGAGCAGCAGGGCGCCGGCGAACAGCCCGGCCGCGACGGGGGCGAAGCGCGTGCGCGAACGTTGCCTCATTGCAATGTCCTTTCTGGTGGCCCAGGGGCCGGTGGGGGATGCGGTGGCTCTAGCCGGCTGGGGTGGGCGCCGGCGTGGTGCGGGACGCGGCGCGCTGATGGGTCAGCCGGGTCCGGACGTCGAAGAAGTGCACGTTGAGCTGGTGCACCGCGAGCTGGGTGTCGCCGGCGCGGAGCGCGTCGACGATGCGCGAGTGGCTGCGCGCCGACTCGACGAGGTCGCGGCCCGTGGTGGTCTCGGGCGACATCCGCTCGAACATCTGCCAGAACGCGGTGAGCAGGCTCTCCAGCGTCGCGTTGTCCAGATGGGCGTAGATGGCGTGGTGGAACGCCTGGTCGTCCTCGATGAACGCCCGGCCCTGCTCGGCCTTGGCGTGCATGCGGTTGGTGACCTCGCGCAGCTCGCCGATCTTCTTCGCGGACATGTTCGCGACGGCGGTGGGGAAGAACGCCACCTCCAGCACGCGCCGCACGTCGAGCAGCTCGATCAGGGCGTCGGTGGTCGGCTCCATCATCTCGGTGAGCCGCAGCACCACGGCCGTCATGTCGAAGCGCCCCAGGCTGCGGCGCGCGCCCTGCCGGGAGACGACGATGCCGAAGCCGTCGAGCACCGCGAGCGCCTCACGCAGGGCGGCACGGCTGACGTCGAGCCGCGCGGCGAGCTCCTGCTCGGTGGGGAGGTCGTCACCCGGCTCCAGGCCGAGCTCGCGGCACACGTCGAGGATGCGGTCCTGCAGGTTCGCTGGCTTCATTGCCACCTCACATTTGTCGGACAACATTGACCGAGGGAGTTCGGATTCCTTCGGCGAACGTACGTTCCGGGAAGTTGGGCGGCAACAGTTCGGACAAGACTGGGGGTACTTGTCAGACAAGCACGCCGCACCCCCGGTGGTCGCGTCGCTCAAGGTGAGATGCCGGAGCGACCGACAGCGATGAGCGTGTCCGGGCCAACGATGGTCGCCAACCACGATGCGCCCGACGCACGGACTCGAGGACTACGAGTCCATCCCCGGTCCCGCCAAGCGGGTCGCGTTCAACGACCCGGCCGCGTACGGCGCGGCTTGGATCGCAGTAGCACCGCGCCGAACTCTGGTGACCGGGCGTTCCTCGCAGGCGACAGCTTCGGTCGGCCGCTCGGCCGGTAGATCCGGCCCGGTTTCCCCGAGCGAGCGCACGAGCTCGTTTCGGTGCACGTCGAATAAGTCCACTACCTGCCTGCTACCCAGGGCGTCCATCGAGCCGAGCTCGACGACCAGCTCTGGGGGAATCAAGTCGTCGATCGTCGACCGCGGCTGGTCGGCCACTCGATCGACGAGTGCCTCGACGCAACGAAGTCATGGATCTCAGTGCGATCGGCGCTTGGAGGAACACACCACATCCTCAGAGCCACCGAGTCGAACCAGGGAACGCGCCGGCGCGTCGCCCACGGTCACACTGGCAAGATTGCCTTCGGCAAAGAAATTCAGAGCGCATCAGTCATCGACCCTCAGGGGTGGTGGAGTTCGACCCGGATTCGCACTGAGCCGCACCCGAACGACCGCGAGCAAGCGATCGCGTGCGCCACGCCCATCTAGGCTGTGGGATCCACGGAATGCCGCGCCGGGTAGAGCTCCGACTGGTCGCGTACTGCGGGAACCTGACCCTCGACCGGTACCCCGGGAAACGAGTTCGGGTGGGACTGGTACGACACCTACTGCCGGGTCGCGATCCACGCGGCGGGCCGCGGCTCCGGCCGCAGAAATAGCTGAACCCGCCATATCCACGTATGTGGGGCGGGTCCGTACCTCGGAGATTGCCTGCTCGGGACGTCATGACCAGCCGACTTCCGTAGGCTCCCAAACGGCCCGTTCTGTTTCCCCTAGGCTGTCCCGACCCTCGCGTCACACGCGCATGAGGGCACCGGATGCTGCTCGGGCGTGGCGTCGCGGCCCGCTCCTAAGATGTCGCCGACAGCACCGTCCATATGGAGTTCAGGAGGCCGCGTGGCCGAGTCAGCAATCAACCCGCGTTCTGTTTTCGTCGTGCACGGACGCAACGAACCGCTACGCAGAGCGATGTTCGACTTCCTGCGCAGCATCAACCTGTCACCGATGGAGTGGAGCCACGCCGTCCAGCTCACGGGGGAAGGTTCTCCCTACATCGGCCAGATACTCGACGCCGCATTGTCCAACGCGGCCGCTATCGTCGTCCTGATGACACCGGACGAGATCGCCTATCTCCAGCCACGGTACGGGCACGGTGACGGCGACCCGGAGACGCAGCCCGCAGCTCAGGCGCGTCCCAACGTGCTCTTCGAGGCCGGCATGGCACTCGGCCGCGACCCGCGACGCACGGTGCTCGTGGAGATTGGCGACGTCCGCCCGTTCAGCGATGTGGCGGGACGGCACGCGGTACGGCTCACCAACGAGGTCGCCCAACGCCAAGCACTAGCCGGTCGTCTCGCGACGGCGGGCTGCGATGTCGATCTCAAGGGCTCAGACTGGCTCACAACTGGTGACTTCACCGCGCCGACGCCGCCCGGTGAAGGATTGCCACTCGGTCGTCGGTTGCCGTCGAGCACGAACGGTCGCAAGGCCATCGACTTCGACGTGAAGTACTTCGACAAGGGCGGGAACCGGATCGACAAGCTGCAGATCATCAACCGAGGCACCGAGATCGCGTTCGAGGTCGACGTGACCCTGCCGGAGAGCAACCCCCTGCGGCTCCACAACTTCACACCGATCACCAAGATCCCCGGCGGGCGTTCAGTGACGGTCGACGTGACGAGCCTGCGCCGCAATCTCGGCGGAACCGATGCGCCAGCCGCCTTCGACGTCACCATCAAAGCGCGAACCGAAGCAGGAGAGAGCGTCGTCCAGGAGGTCTTCCTGGACACCAACCGATAAGAGGTGGACGAAGTGAACGACGAGATTCGAGTGCCCGTGAGCCTGCCGCTCGACTCGGACGGTTTCCTTCGACGCGAGTGCCCCACCTGCGAACGCGAGTTCAAGTGGTTCAGCCACCAGGAAGGCGACCCGGACGCCGAACGTATCGACCAGTACTTCTGCCCACTTTGCGGTGCGGCAGCGGGCACGGACTCATGGTGGACACCCGCCCAGCTCGAGTACATACGGGGCGTTGGTGGCCCTGTCATCGACCAGCTCACGCAAGACGTGATCGCGAACGCGTTCAAGGGCGTCAAGGGCGTGATGTACAAGCCGAACCGCTCATTCACCCGCGACATCGAAACCCCCGACGCGCTGGTAGAGCCAGATGACATGACGATCGTCGCGCCCCCGTGCCACCCCAATGAGCCCGTCAAGGTCCCCGAGAGCGACACAGCACGGGTGTACTGCCTGGTCTGTGGAGATGCCTTCAGCGCGTGAGATCGCCCGATGCCGCCAGTCAGACTCGGGCTCGCCGCGGTCCTGGCGCGAGGACTGACCACCCGCGACAACGACCTCCATCAGCTATCGCGCCGCGGCCATCCCAGCCGCCGCGCGATAGCTGATCACGGAATACAAGACACTGCCTAGTCGAGGTCGATCTCCCGGGTGCCAGGAGGTAGATCGCTCGAGCACTCCGCGTCCTCGAGTCGCGTTGGCGGGTCCTCATCAGGTGTCACAGTGAGCAGCACGCACAGCCGGCGATCGGCGGTGTCTACGAACCACCCGCCGCCGCTCGTCGCATAGCCATTGAACTCCAGCGTGAGCTCGACCCCCGAACCCGTGACGGTGGTCGATGTGACGCGGCCCCGCTCGATCGCTGCGGTAGCAGTGTCCGCGAGGGCCTGACCAGTCAGGCCCGGGTCGGCAGCCACGGCCTCGTCGACCTGGTACTCCGCGATCAAGGCTTTTCTCTGGGCGTCCTCCGCAGCCCGTCGGGCCAGGTCACCGCCAGCACAGCCCGCGGCGAGGAGGAGGACGGCGGTCCAGGCGACAACGACGAGGGGCACGGTCGCTCTGGTGGAGCGCCTGGCCATCGCGCTACCGGAGGGCTCGTGTGAGGACGTTCGCATAGAGCTCGTAGCCCTCAATGTTGGGATGGAAGGACTGCTGCGAGACGATCTTGAGCGGCGGCTCTCCGGGTGATGCCTTCGCGATGATCCCGTGCACTGCCTCGGGGCTGCCGCATATTCCCCGGTCCTCAAATTCGTCCCGTGGGTCCATCACGGTGACGTAATTGGTCCCGGCTGCGTCGTTCGCCCGGTCCTTGGCCTCGCGGAGGTGCTTCTGCAGGTGCGTCGCGTAAAAGTTGAGCAAGTTCGTCTCCTCGACGTCGATCCCAGGAACGCACTCCCCGGGATCGCCGCTCAGCAACGGCGGGTAGCCCATGAGCATCACCCGCGCGTTCGGGGCCTTCTTGCGGATCTCCTCCAACGCGATGACCACGCTGTCCTCCACCGGGCCGGAGATGTGCCCCTCAGAACCGAGCGTCACAAGCTCACACAGGGGCAGCGTCACGCACTTGGTGACGATGGGGCCGAACTTCGCGTCGTTCCCGCCGATCGAGATCGTCACGAGCGTGGTGTTCTCGTCGACGAACCCCTGGTCGAGTTGCGCAAGCTCGCCGTGCTTCCCCTCGCTCGGCTCGCCTTCCCCGTCGGTGACGCCGTCGGGGATGACGTTCCGAACGACGGCACCCGAGCACGCGAGCAGGTGGTAGTCGAGGGACGTGTCGAGGTTGTCGGCCCGGGCGCCGATCGACTGTGTCGGCGCGTCGGGCAGGAACGCGACACGCGACCAGGTGTACGGCGAACGATGGCACGTGTTCGCGAGCGCGGAATTGCCGTAGAAGTCAGTCTCCTGGTAGTACGAGTAGGTCGACGCGTTCTTGACGGTCCCGCCCTCGCCGGAGGAGTAGGAGTCGCCGAGTGCGACGACGATGTTGGCCGGCTTCTGCGCCAACGGCTCGAACGCTATGGCATCGAAAGCGATGTCCTCGTTCTTGGGATTGGCGACCTCACCGTTCGTGCCCTCGAAGTCGCCATCAAGGGTCTCGGTGCTCAGTTGGACGGAGGGCGTGCCGTTTACCTGAAAAACGCCGAGCGATACCCATCCGTTCTTCATCGTGCGTTGCAGGATCGTCCGCTCCTTGACCGTGCCGTCCCCCAGGAAGATCTTGTAGGTCGCCTGCCGGGTGTGCGCTCCCAGCGATGGAACGTGGACCAGGATGCGCGTCCATTGGTCGAGCGTCCGGTCGAGCGTCCACGTGCCTGTGATCTTCATTGATCCGTCGCGCACGTTCTTCGCACGCGTGTGGCCGAACCAAAAGTGGCCCCCGTAGCCCGAGCCGAGTTGGTGTAGGTCCGCTTTGGACGGTCGGCTGCCGTCGGGTAGCCCGGCGAACGTGAACCTGAACGTCCCCGCGTTAGTGGTCGGCGGCGCGCACCGGGGGTCCGGGGCGCTGTCCGGGATGTCGTCGATCACGAGCGCGTTGGGTGGCAGCCCTGCCAACGAGCAGTTCGGCGGGTAGGAGGTGCCGTCCTCCTGGTACGCGTACCCGACCGAGAACCTCAAGAACGGACGACCGCAGTCAAGGTCGCAGTTCGCCTTCCACGTGGTGTTCCCATTCACCCAGCACCTGCCGTCCTTCGAGCCAGCAGCGTCGCGGTGCTGGCATGGCCCCCAGTTGTATCCACCGGGCGCGAAGTTGGTGGTGCCCATGACGCAGTCGTTCGCGCTGGTGCAGAAGGCATCCAGAGGAGGCTTGACGTTCGTCCGATTCTTCGGCGCGGTCTCGCTGGTCCCGTTCCAGGTGGCAGCGCGGTAGGCGGGGACGTCGACGCCGGGAGACTCGAGCAGGCTCGGCGGGTTCGCGGCGAACCCGAGCACGCGCTCCGGGTACGGCCAGTCCTGCGGCCGGGAGAAGTCGCTAGCACGCTCGCCGAAAGATCCCCGCTTCGGGTCATAGTTCGGGTTGGCCGGGTTGTTGACCCACCCGACACCCCAGGCCCCGTTCCGGCCGTCGGGGTGGTTCTTGGCAGCCTCCGGGTAGAACCCGCTGTTGTATGCCCACACGGCGTAGAACCAGTTCTCGATGCGGCTCGGGTTGCCGTCGTTGATCGTCAGACCGCCGGCGAGCGTCTGGTTCCACTTTTGTTGGAGGAGTTGGAGCGAGGCAGCGGTGTTGGCAGCGAAGTCCAGGGCGATAGCCCGTTGCTTGTCATAGGGCAGAGCGGTCTCGATCTTGAGACCAGTCCACTCGTCCGTCCTCTCCCGCCCTGGCAGGCGCATCCCGTCGGTGAGCTGCCCGATGCCGTATCCGCAGTCGGCCTTGTCCCATCGGATCGCCCACCGCTCGTCACCGGTCGCTGCGTTGAAGTCCTGGCCCCAGTAACGACCGACGAGCGGATTCGCGGTCAGTCCCGGCGCCGCGTAGCCGGGCGTCATCCACAGGTTCGACTCCTGCGCGAATATTCCAAGCAGGATCTGCGACGGCACCTGGCCACCGCCGCTGAGCGGAATGGGCGGGAACAGGACCTGCGGCTTGTACGCGGGCATGCCCCAGCCCTTGAAGTTCGCTGGGCGCTGCACCATCAGGGCACCATTGACGGCCTGGTTGACGGCCCACTCAACCTGCCTTGGCTTCGGCTGCATCGCCTGGTTCGCCGGGTCATTCATCGGCACAGCGCAGCTGCGCTCGTCCTCGACGGGGTTCGCCGGGTCACCCGATGCCGCGGCGGCCGCAAGGGGGGCTACGCCAACGGTCGCGCTACCGCTCGACGGCGTCGCTGCCTCATCCCGCGCCGTCGGGACGCCGCCCGCCGCTGTGCTTGGGTCCGCTGTGCTCGTGCGCACCGACAACTCTGCTGACCTCCCGGTGGCGACGCCCTGCAAAGTGAGGTCGACGAACGCGGAGGGCAGAGTCGGGTCCACCTGTGTGGTCGAGATGGGAGTCCCGGTGGCCTCGACAGACTGCACCGTGATCGTGGCCTCACCCTGCATCGTCGCGACCGCGCCGCTCGGTGCGTCCGTCACGGTGACCGTCGCCGGCACATCGCCCACCGTCTCCGCATCGCCAGTGATCAGGACGGCACCGTCCACACTCGCGGTGATGTTGACCTCGTCGACGTCCCCGACCACGAACGCGGGCGCGGCGCGCGCGGGATCCGGCGTCCGGATAACGCCCTGGTCGAGGTGGTGGGCGGCCGCACGCTCGTCGTCGTAGTCCAGGTACACGATCCCACCTGAGGAGTCCCGGGTGAGGTCGTACGGAGTCGATGTGGTCTCCGCGACCTGCTCGACCACGCCAGACGGGTCGACCTTGACAACGCTCGTCCCAGCTGCAGCCACGATCCCCTCGTCCGTGAGGATCGCGCTTGTGAGCTGTCCACCAACCTCCACAGGCTCACTCGGCAGACCGGTAATCGTGTCCACGGTGACGAGCCGAGTCGCGCCGATCTCCGCCCCGCCAGACACCGTCAGGAGCGCTTGCTCACCGAAGCCGCAGGACGGAGTGAAGTACGCGAGGCTGCTCAGGACCGGCACCCGACGGACCTCGCCCGTTGCGAGGTCAATCACCGCCGTGAACGCGCCGCGATCACTGAGTTCCTCCTGATTACTGAAGGAGCGCGGCGCATACGTGACCACGAGCCGCTCGCCGGAGGCTGTGGCACAGCCGTTCCCGATCCAGCGGTCGGTCGCCAGCCCGGGTTCCGCTAGCGTCGCGATCGTCTGCCACGCGTAACCGTCGTTCGCCTCAGCGGTGAGGACATGCAGCCCGTTCGCGTCGCCCGCCAGTGTCCAGGCCAGGTCGGTGGACCTGTTCCATGTCCTCCCCAGCACTTCCCTTCGCCGCTCGGGCGGGATCGCGCTGGGGGCCTCCTCCTGGGAGTCCGAGCCCGCTGCTGCGGGGTCTGATGAAGCCTGCTCGGACGGGACCGGCTCGGCGCTGCTAACCCCGATGCCCATCATCATGGTCATCGCTGCCGCTCCGGCGATTCCCCCGGCGAGCGCCCGCACCTTCTGGCCCTTCCCCGCCGACATCTCCGCTTGCGTACGCCAGTGCTTCACAACGACCCCTTCACCTGGAGGCGGGGCCGCAGCTCTGCGGTCTCTCGCCTGGGAGAACTGCCTACTGGGCAGGAGCTCGTCCTGTCATGACAAATTAAGACTTTGGTTACAATGCGCGCCGACTGAACGTAGCGGCAGGCCGAGCGCAGGCGCAATACACATCGCGCACCGGATGCCGAAGGACCCCGTACGAGCTAGCCCCAAGCAGCCGTGCCACCGGAGCTTCGCGATCGGCGAGACCATTGCCCACCCTGGACTGCGCGCCTCGCCGCACCTGCCCGCTCGATCACCCTGGGATGCACCGACTCTGGCAAGGCTCCGCGCCTGGATGACGTCTACCTCGCTACGCATTGCGCGCAGGCCGCCTACGGAACCGTGACCGGCAAGCTACTCCGAGGACGCTCCGCTCCCCGCGGAGGACGCGCCTACTCCCCACACCCCCAGCGCTGCTTCACCCACGCCACCTTCACCGGGCCAGGAAGCCCGGATGCCTGCCGGGGCGCCTATTGACATGCAACAGCGCCAGGGTCAATCATCGACCAACGTCAACAAAGGGGGCATTTGTGACCGTCATGGGGAAACAACTCGGGACTTTAGTCCTGGCTGCAGGGTGCGCGCTCGCTCTGACATCGTGTGCATCACTCCACGCACCGGGGACCTCCGCGGCAAATGCGATTGGCCCGACTGCGGATGTGACCGCGGAGCCTGCGACTAGCTCGCCAGTACCACCGGAGGAATCGACGCCCGTCGATGAGTCGTCCCCGGATGATACGGCCGAACCTCCCGTTACAGCTGGAGATGGGGCGCGGTATGCCGCAACTGTCGAGGCTGGGTTGGATCCCGGAGCACTGCCCGAAGGGTTCTCGCTCGTCGGGACGCTGAACACTCCTCGCGACGCGCAACCGGCCCAACTCTATGGCACGGCTCGTTTCGCGGAAGCAAAAACTGACCCGACTAAGGACATGGGCAAGGTCGTCACGGTCCGCCTCGTTCCAACCACACCCGCGGCCAGGGCGGGATCGTCTGAACCAAGACCCGAGATTCTCGTCGAACCGCGTGACGACATCGCACCAGGTGCGGTCCTGTACACAATGCATGACACTGGCGACCAGTCGATGACGATCCCGGCAGGCGATGATTTGAACATCATCGTCGCTGCCAACCGCGATTCCGCAGACATGGTTGTTCCATTCGCACAGGCGGTGACCCGATGAAGCGTTTCCATCACGCCACACTTACCGCGGCGCTGGTCGCGGTGTTGGCCGTCGCCTCCGCGACGCCGGCATCAGCCACCACCTTCAGCAGTACAAATGTCACATTGATGGGGCTGCCTGCACTCGGCACAGCCTACATCCGGCAGGGCGACATCGTTGCCATGTGGCAGAACGTTCTGTACTACGATTACAGGGCGGATAAGTGCTTGTCGGCAAATCCTGCCAACGCGATTGATGGATACTTCGGAAATTACTCGAAGAGCAGCACCATAGGTTGGCAGAGCGCCAACGGGCTGACGGCGGATGGAATCGTCGGCGCGAAGACCTGGGCGAAGATGTGGTCCAAGACTCAGGCGCTTGGATATGACGAGCCACATTCAACTTTCAGCTTTGCATATCTCGGTCAGCGCCAGACGGGGAGTTTCCTAAGCTTCGATCGATTCATGAGCGACTCGCAGTATACTGCGTTTGCCGGCAGATGGGCGTTCAATAACGCGGCTAATCCCAGCACCATGGCTAATCTAGTCCAGTGGACCACCCGCTCCATCTATACCTGCTAGTTGGTCCACGCGAGCCGCTGCAGCACCTGCGGCGTCGCCACGCCGGATCTGACAGCGGTAGCGGCACTTGGTAACACCCGGTCCGGGCCGGTGCCGCTCGGCTGGTCGTCGTGACGTCATTCGTCGAAGGCGGAGTTGGTCTGGGTATCGTCGTCCCGACCAACTCTGCCCTCGGTCGCGGGCATCGGCACCTCAGAGCGGCGCGGATGAGGCGCGAGATCCGGGACGACGTCTGTTCTTGTGCCAACTCGAGGTGAGTGCGAAGTCAGCCGCAGCGCCGTCGACGTCGCTTTGTCCCAGGATGGCACCGATGTGCTCCCCCGCCGGCGTCTCGACACCCAGCCATGCAGTGGCGGTGGCTCGCGGTCGAGGTCGAGGTCGACGACGCTGACCTTCACGCCGCGCCAGCCAGCTCGGCGGCGATGCCGGGGGCAGGTGGCTATTCCTCATTTCGCGGGCAACCACACCCGCATCGTCGAGGGACCCCGCTCGGCCCACGAGTGGTACGGCGTGAGCCGCAGCTCGACGGACTCGCGCCCTACCGCCGACGGCTGACGTCGGCGGTAGGGCAGCCCCCCGGGGCCGGCGGTGTGCGTCACCACCTGGGCCCGGACCACGGCTCCCGAGAGGCCCCCCGGAGCGGCGACTGGCGCTGTCGAGGTGTCGAGTCGCACGTCGTCGAGGTCCACCCCCACCGGCAGGTCGACGGACTCCAGGCAGAGCACCCGGGGTCCGGCCTCGACGGCCGCACACCCGCGCACGGCGTCGATGCGCTCGTCGGGCCAGGTCAGGCGCGGCTCCATGGGCAGCGTGAGACGGACCTCCTCCCCCGCTGCGAGCAGGCGCTCCACGTCCACCAGTCCCGGCTGGACGGGCCGCTCGCTGCCGCCCTCGGAGAGCACCGCGCCGTGCGCCCACTCGGGCACGCGCAGCCGCAGCCGCACGGGGCGGTCGGGGGCCTCGGTGACGCGCACCGTCACGGTCCCCGCGTCGGGGTAGGCGGTGCTGACGGCGAGTCCGAGCACACCGCCGCCGTCGAGCTCGACGCGCAGGGCGCCCGACGCGTACTGCAGCAGCGTGAGCCCGTCCGGCTCCGCGACGGCGGCGTAGGACTGCCAGGTCGCGAGGGTCCGCGCGAGGTTGGTCGGGCAGCAGGACACGTCGAACCAGGGCGCCCGCTGGCCGCCCTCGGCGCGCGGGTTGACCTCGTCGGCCACGGAGCCCTCGGCGGGGGTGCGCTGCTGCAGCGGGTTCGCGTAGAAGAAGGCCTGGCCGTCGGCGCGCGGGGAGGTGGCGATCACGTTGTAGAACGTGCGCTCCATCAGATCCGCGTACCGCACGTCCCCGGTGGCCAGGAACAGCCGCCAGGAGACCATGTTCGACGCGATGCCCGCGCACGTCTCGCAGTAGGCGCGGTCGGGCGGCAGCACCCAGTCATCGCCGAAGCCCTCGTCCTGGTGGTGGGACCCCATGCCGCCGGTCAGGTAGGTGCGCCGCTCGACGGTCCTGGCCCACTGCCGCTCCAGCACGGCCAGCAGGCCGGCGTCGTCGCGGTCCACCGCGATGTCCACGGCGGCGGCCGCGAGGTACAGCGCGCGCACGGCGTGGCCGCGCCACACCGTCGCGTCCCGCACCGGCACGTCGTCCTGGAAGTACGCGGGCCCGAAGGCCACCGGGCCGAGCAGGCCCCGGCCGCGACGCTCCACGAACAATTCGGCCTGCGCCAGGTACCGGGGCTCGTCAAGCGCCCGGCCGAGCTCGGTGAGCCCCACCTCGATCTCCGGGTGCCCGCAGATCGCCTCCCGGCCCCCGGGGCCGAACTCGCGGCACACGTGATCGGCGGCGCGGCGCGCGACCTCGACGAACGCGTCGACGCCTGTGGTGCGCACCCGGGCCACCGCGGCCTGGAGCAGGTGGCCGGTGTTGTAGAGCTCGTGCCCCATCTCCAGGTCGGAGTACCGCGGCTGCTGCGTGCCGTGGCCGAAGCAGGTGTTGAGGTAGCCGTCCGGGTCCTGCGCGCGCGCGACCCGCTCGGCGAGCCGGGTGAAGGCCTCGTCGACCTCCACCGACCCCGTGCGGCCGTGCTCCCAGGCCAGCGCCTCGAGGAGCTTGTAGACCTCCGAGTCGGCGAACGACCAGCCCGGGCGATCGGGCCCGATGGTCGCGTCGGCCACCCGGTCGAAGCTCGCGATCCAGCCGAGCCGCTCCATCCACTCCTCGCAGTGCGCCAGGGTGGCCGCCGCATTGGTCTGCTGGAGGGTGGCCCAGAAGCCGTCGGTGAGCGCGATCTCGGCGAGCCCGAGCGGGCGCCTGGACCCCCGCGCGGGCGACACGGGCCGGCCGCCTGCGCGGTCGGCGCCAGGTCCTCGGCGGACGTCGATGATGGTGGGGAGCACGGCGTCTACTTTCTTCGTCTGAGAGTCACGAGCGGGGCCGTCCGGCCGTCAGGGGCGCAGCGGGACGCTGGACCCCTCGCGGGTGAACACCGGGATGCGCTCGAGGGGCGCGTCGGCCTCGATCGTCTGGCCACCCTCGTGCACGTCGCCCGTGGCGGCGTCGACCCAGCGGGCCCCGCGCGGCAAGTACACGGCCCGCGAGCGCTGGCCCGCACGCGAGATGGGCGCGACGAGGATGTCGGGGCCGAACAGGAACTCGTCCTCGACCTCCCAGGCGCCCGGGTCGTCCGGGTGGTCGACGAACAGCGGGCGCATGGGCGGCAGGCCGTCCGACGAGGCGAGGCTCATCTGCTCGTGGATGTACGGGCGCAGGCGCTCGCGCAGGTGCAGCAGGCCCGCGATGATCTCGTAGGCCTCGTCGCCGAACGACCACACCTCGTTGGGCCCGCCCGTCTGGGCGTACGACGTGGGGGTGCGGGGCTCGCGGTCGCCGTGCAGGCGGAACAACGGGCAGAACACGCCGTACTGGAACCAGCGGATCATCAGCTCGCGATACGCCGGATCACGCGAGTCGCCGCCGTGGAAGCCGCCGATGTCGGTGGTCCACCACGGGATGCCGGAGATGGCGATGTTGAGGCCCGCGCGGATCTGCTGCTCGAGCGAGAGCCACGTCGCCGGGATGTCCCCCGACCACACGGCCGCGCCGTGCTTCTGCGCGCCGGCCCACGCCGAGCGGCACAGCAGCACCGTGGGCTCCTGGCCCGCGGCCGCCATGCCCTCGGCGAAGAGCCGGGCGTTGTCACGCGGGTAGATGTTCGCGACCTCGGCGCCCGGGCCGGCGTACAGCGTCAGGTTGCCGGGGTGCGCGGGGTTGAGCTCGGGCTCCGACGCGTCGAGCCAGAACACCTTGATGCCCAGGTCCAGGTAGTTGCGCCGCACCAGGTCCCACACGTACTCGCGGGTGCGGGGGTTCGTCGGGTCGTAGAACGCCAGCGGCATGGGCGTCGTCATGCCCTTGTCCTGGATGGTCTGGTGGAACTCGACGCCCTGGTCAGAGCCGACCAGCAGCCCCTGGTCGCGGTAGTCCGCGAAGTTCTCCGACAGCGGGGAGATCGTGGGCCAGATGGACACCATGAGCTCGATGCCCAGATCGTGCAGCTCGTCGACCATGGCTTGCGGATCGGGCCACTCGGCCTCGTCGAAGCGGAAGTCCCCCATCGCCGACCAGTGGAAGTAGTCCGTCACGATCACGGACATGGGCAGCCCGCGCCGTTTGTGCTCGCGGGCGACGCCCAACAGCTCGTCCTGGTCCAGGTAGCGCAGCTTGCACTGCCAGAACCCCGACGCCCACTGCGGCAGCTCGGGCACGTGCCCGGTCGCGTCGGCGTACCGCGCCATGATGTCGGCGGGCGTCGGCGCGGCCGTGAACCAGTAGTCGATCTCCCGGGCCTGGCCCACGCTCCACCGCGTCGCGTTCTGCGCGAACTCCACACGCCCCACCGCCGGCACGTTCCACAGCAGGCCATAGCCCCGGTTGGACAGCACGAACGGGATGTTGACCTCGGCGTTGCGCTGCACCAGGTCGAGCGACAGGCCCTTGATGTCGAGCCGGCCGTGCGTGCGCTGGCCCAGGCCGTACAGCTTCTCGTCGTCGTACGCCGCGAACTGCTGGTGGATCTCGTAGGCCCCCGCGCGGTTGCCCTGGTACGAGCGCGCCCCCGGCATCCAGAAGTGCTCGCGGCTCTCCGTGAGCAACTCCTCGCCGGTGCTGGTGCGACGGAATGTCAGCAGCGGCTCCGGGTAGGCCGCGCCCAGATCGAAGTCGACCTCGACGGTCAGCTCGCCATGCCGGAACGTCGCATGCGCGTCGCCCGCCTCGATCGACGGGGCCGGCGAGGCGGGCGGCTCGTCGAGCGCGCCCTGGCTCTCGACGGGGATGCGGTACTGCGCCGCGCGGACGCGGACGCTGTCGACCCC
>JAEWEI010000395.1 GCA_023389545.1 Actinomycetes bacterium
TGCCGCGGAACTCCCGCGTGCGCTCCACCGCGACGACGTCCTTCGGCTCCTCGACCACGCACAGCACGGCCGCCGATCGGCGCGGGTCGCGGCACACGCGGCACTGCGGCTCCTGCGACACGTTCCCGCAGACCTCGCAGAACTGCACGCGCGCCTTCACCTCGGTGAGGGCGTCGACAAGCCGCCGCACGTCCGACGGGTCAGCCGCCAACACGTGGAACGCGATGCGCTGGGCACTCTTGGGGCCGACTCCGGGCAACCGCCCGAGCTCGTCGATCAGGTCCTGGACCGCGCCTTCATACACCCGGCCAGCCTACGGTGCGGCGACTGAGAGCCGCGCCGGACGCCCCGGGCGGCGCGCGCGAACATCCAGCAGCAGACCAGAGCCCGGCGCGGACTCCCCCCGCTCACGCCGAGGCGTCAGGCCATCCCGTTGTCGATCTGCTCGTCGATGACCACACCGCCAAGCATCTGGGCGACCAGCGGGGCGCCGTTGAGCCCCGACGACGCCAGGTCCGGGTCGTCCGGCGAAGGCGAGTCCTCTTCCAGCGGAGCCCTACGCCCGCCGAGACTGGCGGCATGCGCCCGCGCGCCGGCCTCCCGCGCGCTGAGCGCCTGCGCCTGAGGGGCCGGTCGCTGCGGCGCGGCCCATGGGTCCTCGCCCTGCCTCCCGCCCGCGTGGTGCTCCGCGGGCACGCCCGGCTCCCCGGGGTCGTCGTCATGCGGCTCAGGGGCGCCCGGGTCCTCGTCGTCGACCCCATGCGTCCCCGTCGGGCCTGACGCCCGCTCGGCGCCCTGTCCACCGGGGGCGCCGGGAGCGCCAGGCGCTGTTGTGGGCCGAGGCTCGGCCACCGGGGCACGGACCGGCGCCGGGATGTCCCAGGACGCGGCTGCCGCGGCGGCTGCCGCCGCGCCTCGTCCACCAGTGGAGTCAGGGGCGTCCCCGCCCGGCTGCTCGGCGGCCGCCGCGGCGGGGGCCGTGGGCGCCTGCTCGGCGAGCACCGGCTCGACGCGGGCGTCGAAGCCCAATGTCTCGCGCACAGCCCGCTGCACCATCTCGGCGTGGGCGCCGGAGCGGAAGTACGTCGCCAGCCCCGGTGCGATGAAGGAGAGCTTGAGCGTCGTCGCGTCGAGCTCGGCAACCTGCGCGTTCTGGGAGACGAGCACCCACGTGGTCTTCTTCAGCCGGCTCAGCGTCTCGAGCACCTCGGGCCAGCGGCGGCGCAGCATCTCGGTGTCCGGGCCGGCTGCCCGCACGGAGGGCGTCGGCGGAGGCGCCGCAGCGCGTGTGGGACCGGGAGCAGGCTGGGCTGCGTTCGGACCGGGGTCCGCTACAGCGGCAGCCTGGGCTGCGGCGGGCGGTTCAGCGACGGGTGGCTCAGCGACTGCCGCGGGCGCCGGCCGATCAGTGCGCGGGCCGTCAGCGGTGATCTGGCCGTCGGCAGGGCCGTGCGCATCGGCGGGCTGAGCATTGACGGGCTGAGCGTCGACGGGCTGAGCGTCGATGGGCTGAGCGTCGACAGCAACCTCGGCCGGCGCGGCAGTGCCTGCGGCCTGTGCGGCGGCTATCGGCATCGCTGAGGGCGCCGCTGTCGGGACGGGCGCTGCCGTCTGGGCGGGCGCCGTGACTGGCGGGGCGGGCGACGGCGCAGGCGCCGCGGCCGGGGCAGAGGCCGCCCCCGCACCGGCGGAGCCGAGTCGTTCGAGCCGGTCGAGCCGCGCAGCGACGCCCGTCACGGTGTCATCGGCGGCGGGGAGCAGCAGGCGGGCCATCAGCAGCTCAAGGTGCAGGCGCGGGGAGGTCGCGCCCACCATCTCGGTGAGGGCCAGGTTGACCAGGTCGGCGGAGCGGGACAGCTCGGCGGCGCCCAGGTGGGCGGCCTGCGCCCGCATGCGGGTGAGCTGGTCGCCGGGGACGTCGCCCAGCGCGGCGGTGGCTGCGTCGCCGGAGGCGGCGATGACAATGAGGTCGCGCAGCCGCTCCAGCAGGTCCTCGACGAACCGGCGCGGCTCGTGGCCGGTGGAGATGACGCGCTCGACCACGCGGAACGCGCTGGCGCCGTCATTCGCGGCGATGGCGTCCACCAGGTCGTCGAGCAGCGAGGCGTGGGTGTAGCCGAGCAGCGACACGGCGCCCTCGTACTCCAGGCCGCCCTCCCCCGATCCGGCGATGAGCTGGTCGAGCACGGAGAGGGAGTCACGCACCGAGCCGGCGCCCGCGCGGACCACCAGCGGCAGAACGCCCGAGCCGACCTGCACGCCCTCGGCGGCGCAGAGCTGGGCGAGGTAGTCGCTGAGCACGTCCGGCGGCACCAGCCGGAACGGGTAGTGGTGGGTACGCGAGCGGATCGTGCCGATGACCTTGTCGGGCTCCGTCGTCGCGAAGATGAACTTGATGTGCGGCGGCGGCTCCTCGACGATCTTGAGCAGCGCGTTGAAGCCCTGCGGCGAGACCATGTGGGCCTCGTCGAGGATGAAGATCTTGTACCTGTCGCGCGCGGGGGCGAAGGTGGCGCGCTCGCGCAGGTCGCGGGCGTCGTCGACGCCGCCGTGGCTGGCGGCGTCGATCTCCACCACGTCCAGGCTCCCCGGGCCGCCGCGCGCGAGCTCGACGCAGGACTCGCACACGCCGCACGGGGTGTCCGTGGGACCCTCGGCGCAGTTGAGGCAGCGCGCCAGGATCCGCGCGGACGTGGTCTTGCCGCAGCCGCGCGGGCCGGAGAACAGGTAGGCGTGGTTGGCCTGGCCGCTGCGCAGGGCCTGCCGGAGCGGCGCGGTGACATGGTCCTGACCGATCACCTCGGCGAAGGACTCCGGCCGGTAACGGCGGTACAGGGCTGTGGTCACGGGAAGACCCTATGCGCCCGGCCTGACAGGGTCATCCGCCGTCCTCGTGGCGCGCGGGCGACTCGCCGTCAGTCGGGGCGCACGCTCGTCTCCCGGAGCACCGTCCGCAGCAGCGGGCGGCTCGCCTCGCTGGCCGCGAGCACGAGCAGGCAGCCGAGCACCAGGCAGGAGACCAGCATCACCAGCCCCGCTGTGCCGATCTCGACGCCGGGCCCCAGGAAGGGCATGACGACGAGCAACCCCATCCCTGCGGACGTGGCGGACACGAAGAGCAACGGGGTCAGCACCTCGCGGCGCCGCACCGCGTCCAGCAGCGCGACCGGGACGCCGGCGAGGGCCTGGAGCGCGTAGTCCCGCCGCCGGTCGAGCACTGACGCCGCCTGCATGATCCCCGCGGAGCACGCCGCGACGACGAAGGTGATCGCGAGCGTGAGCAGGGCGCCCATCACCAGGTCGTCGAGGAAGAGCCGCTCGCCGGGGGCCATTCCCTGCACTTCCGAGATCATCGGGAGGACGGACAGCACAGCGGCGACGAAGCTCGCCAGCCCCAACCCGCCGACGACGCGCCACGCGGCCTTCGGGTCGTCCGCGAGGCGCCGGGCTGCGAGCAACCCGGCCGCCGATCTGGCTGTCCCGCCGGAGATCTTCCCGAGCAGCCAGATCAGCCACGGCCCCACCAGGTTGATGCTCCCGAAGACGGCCGCGAGCATGGCGAGGATGAGCACGATGAGCAGGCCGTTGTCGAAGCCGCTGAGCGTGGTCACCACGAGGAACCCGACCATGGCCGCCGCCGCGACCACCACGCGGGCCACTTTGAGCCGCGCCGGTGTGGTGCGCTGTGCGACGCCGAGCGGCGACACGACAACGCGTCGGAGGGTGAACGCGGCGCTGAGGGCCGCGAGCGCGGGCACGACCAGTGGCGCCAGGAGCATCAGCGGACCCACCCACAGCTCGCCGATGGCCAGGTGGCCGCCCTGGAACGGCACGAGCGTCCACACCGGGAGCAGCAGCACGTAGCCGGCCATGCCGAGCGCGGCGCCGATCAGCCCCTGCCATGCGGTCTCGGTGACGGTCAGGGCCACCACCTCGCCGGGCGTGGCGCCGAGCAGCCGCAGTGTGGCCAGGCGCGCGTCCCGTCGGGCCACCCCCAGCCGGGCCGCGGCGCCGCCCAGCGACAGCAGGGGCACCATGAGCAGGATCACGGCGACCCAGGCGAACACGATGTACAGGTCGCCCCACTCCTTCTGGAAGGGATCGTCCGTCGCGGTCCGCACGGTGAACGCGCGCTGGCCGCCGAGCACGCTCAGCGCGAGGGCGGTGGTGATCGCGAACGCGAGAACCGCGAGCACTGTCCCGCGTGCCTGGTGGCGCATCCCGCTCGTGCCGCCAGCACGCAGCAGCACGGGAGCGAGGGTCCTGACCGTCCCCAGCGAGCTCATCGGGCCGCGCCGACAACGCGTCCGTCGCGGACCTCGATGCGCCGGCCGCACCACGCGGCGACGTTCTCGTCATGGGTGACGACGACGAGGGACGCCCCCGCGGTGCGCGTGGCCTCGACGAGGACCTTCATCACCTCGGCGCCGGTGGCCTGGTCGAGGGCGCCGGTCGGCTCGTCGGCGAACACGACGTCCGGCCGGGTGATGAGCGCGCGCGCCACGGCGACCCGCTGCGCCTGGCCGCCGGAGAGCTCACCGGGGCGGCGCATCTCCATGCCCGCCAGGCCCAGGGAGCCGAGCCACTGCCGCGCCTGCCGGGTGGCGTCCCTGCGGGAGGCGCCAAGCAGCATCGCGGGCAGGGCGATGTTCTCCTGGGCGGGCAGCTCGGCGAGGAGCTGGCCGAACTGGAAGACGAAGCCGTAGTGCTTGCGGCGCAGGAGCGACCGCTCACGCTCGCTGAGGCGGCTCACGTCGGCGCCGCGCAGCAGCACGGCGCCCTCGTCGGCGGCGACGATGCCCGCGAGGCAGTGCAGCAGCGTCGACTTGCCCGATCCGGACGGGCCGGTGACCGCCACGGCCTCCCCGCCGGCGAGGTCGACGTCGACGCCCGCGAGCGCTGTCGTCGCGCCGAAGCGCTTGACCAGGCCGCGCGCGGCGAGACGGATGCCCTCGCTCGGCGCTGCGGCGGCTGCGGCGCGCGCCGCCGAGTGCTGGGTGGGGACTGCCGGGAACGATGGGGTCGTCATGTGATCCAGGGTCGGCGTTCGGGCGGCTGCCGCGCGTCCGCCCCCGGTCCCCGCGTTGAGGGCTGCGCTGCACCGGAGGTCGCGCGGGGCCTCCTCCCTGGGGTGGACACATGTCAGGGTGCGTTTTGTCCTTTTTGCGTGTCTACTGTCCCGCATGAGTCCGCGCGCCCTCGCCTCGTCGCTCGCAGCAACCGCCACCCTCGCGGTGGCGGTCGTGACCCTGACCGCGGCCCCAGCAGCCGCTCAGGTGGTCGACATCAACCCGGTGCGCGTCGACGTGGGCGGCCATCCGGCGAACAGCGGGTTCCTGGTCTTCATCGAGGGCGACACCCTGCTGAACCTCGACGAGTCCGAAGGCACGATCGCGACGGGCGGCAACCTCGCCTTTGAGACGAACTACCAGGTGGCGCTCGGCGCCGGGGTCTTCGACACGTTCACCGCGCCCGGCGACAGCGACCCCACCACGCTGTACGTGGGCGGCGGGATCGACTGGCCGTCCAACTCGTCCGTGCTGCAGGTGCTGCGCGGCAACACCAAGGTCCTCGACACCTCGACGTACACAGCGCTCAACACCGACTCCAACCAGGCGCAGGTGAACTACCGGCTCGTGCTGCCGGGCGCCGCATACGAGTCGACCCCGGCGATCACTGGAACCAACCGCCAGTCACCGGAGTCCATCGGCACGCCCGTGCCGACCGACCTCATCGACATTCCCAGCGCGTTCGCCACCTACCGCACCCTGACCACCGAGATCGCCGCCTGCGCGCCCACCATCGAGCTGACCGACGCGAACGGGACCCCGCTCACCTCGATCACCCCCGGGCAGCAGTCGTTCGTGACCCTGGTCCCCGGCGAGACGAACGTGCTCCAGCTCAGCGCTGCCGACCTGGCGAACCTCTCGGAGATCACGTTCCGGGACCAGCCGACGGCAGACACGCCCCTGGTCGTCAACATCACGGGCTCGTCCTTCGATGGCGACCTGCCCAACATGCCCGGCGTCAGCGGCGCGCAGGCCCCGTACATGCTGTGGAACTTCGCCGGCATGAGCACCGTGACGGTGACCGGCGGCGACAGCCTCGAGGGGACGCTGTACGCGCCGAACGCCGATCTGACCTGGTTCCCCACGGCGAACATCGAGGGCAACGTCATCGCCGCGAACTTCACCCACGGGCCGCCCGGACGGACCGTCCGCGAGGTCCACGACTTCCCGTTCGCCACGACGATCACCTGCGGCTCGGCGCCGGTGCTCGCGGAGCTCACGCTGATCAAGGAGGTCGTGGGCGGCACGGCAGCCCCTGGCGACTGGACGCTCGGGGCGAACGGCCCTGTCGACGTGAGCGGCCCGTCCGGGTCGAGCGCGGTCACCGACGTGGTCGTCGAGCCCGGCGACTACGAGCTCAGCGAGTCGGGTCCGGAGGGCTATGCGCCGGGCTCCTGGGCCTGCGAGGGCGGCTCGTTGAACGGCAGCACGGTGACCGTGCCCGAAGGCGGCGACGTCACCTGCCGAATCGTGAACACCTTCGTCACGCCCACCCCGACACCGACCTGCCCCACGCCCACCACCGCCCCAGGCACGCCCACGCCCACCTCCACGGCCGCGCCCGCCACCGGGGGCGGCGGGGGCACGTTGTCGGCCAGCGATCCGCGCTGCGCCACGCTCCCAGCGACAGGACCGTCAGCCAGCGCGTCCCTTGGCCTGCTCGGGGGCTTGCTCCTGCTCGGCGGCCTGGCCGCCCTGGGGTTGGCGCGGCGGGGCGGCTGGCGCTCCCACGGCTGAGGC
Source organism: Actinomycetes bacterium (assembly GCA_023389545.1). Classification (GTDB taxonomy): domain Bacteria; phylum Actinomycetota; class Actinomycetes; order Actinomycetales; family Cellulomonadaceae; genus Cellulomonas_A. The sequence goes on from JAEWEI010000395.1 coordinate 6,810, forward strand.
GGGAGACGGCCCGGATCACGATAAGGACCCCTCGCACACCCGCCAGAGCTCGCCTGCCCTTGCTGCCTTCCGGCCCTGGGGGAGTTCAGCGAGATGACGCCGCACGAGGGGTCTGCGTCCAGACTATCCCAGTCCACGCAGTGCCCGTCGCGCCTCATGGCGAAAACCCAGGCCGAACCGGCACTGTTACCGCATGAACCCGCCGACCCAGAGCCCGCGTGTCGACACGACCGCGCACTCGCGCCTGCCAGCCCGGCACGCCCGGGGCGCCGGCGTCGGCCTGGTGGCCGGGATCAGCGTGCTCGTCGTGGTGGCGCTGTGGGCGTCGAACGGCAACGTGGCCGAGTTGGCGCAGGGGCCGGGCGCCGCGCTGACGTCCCTCGGGCGGCTGTTCGGCTTGGTCGCCTCCGACCTGCTGCTGCTCCAGGTGCTGGCCATGGCCCGCATCCCCTGGGTCGAGCGCAAACTCGGCCAGGACACCGTCGCCCGATGGCACCGGCTGCTCGGCTTCACCTCCATCACGCTCATGGGCGCGCACGCCCTGGCAGTGGCGCTCGGGTACTCGCTGATGGACGGCATCGGGTTCTGGGCCGAGGTGTGGACGCTGGTCACCACGTTCCCGGGAGTGCTGCTCGCGACGGCCGCCACGGCGCTGTTCGTGATGATCGCGGCCACCTCGGTGCGGGCCGCACGCCGGCGGATGCGATACGAGTCCTGGCATCTGCTGCACCTGTACGCGTACCTGGGCGCCGGGCTGGCCCTGCCGCACCAGTTGTGGACCGGCGCGGACTTCCTCGCCTCGCCGGCAGCCACGGCCTACTGGTGGACGCTGTACGGCGTGGCGCTGGCGAGCGTGCTGGTGTTCCGCGTCGGGCGGCCGGTGCTGCGCTCCCGGCGGCATCGGCTGACGGTCAGCGACGTCGTGCCCGAGGCCCCGGGGGTCGTGTCGGTGCTGCTCACCGGCCCGCGCCTGCGCGAGCTGCCGGTGGAGGCCGGGCAGTTCTTCGTGCTGAGGTTCCGCACCGGGCCCGGCTGGACGCGCGGCCACCCGTTCTCCCTGTCGGCGGCGCCGCAGCCCGACGCGCTGCGGTTCACGTTCAGCGTGCGGGGCGACGACGGCGTGCGCCTCGCCGGTGTGGCGCCCGGCACTGCCGTGCTGATCGAGGGGCCGTTCGGGCGGCTCGTCCCCGCTGCGCGGACCCGCCCCGGCATCGTGGCGCTGGCGGGCGGGATGGGCATCACGCCACTGCTGTCCGTGCTGCAGGACGCTGTGCGGCGCGGCGACGCCACCGGGCCGATGACGCTCGTGCGGCGCGCCGGCACGGAGGGCCCGCTGCCGCTCGACGCGGATGTCGACGCCCTGGTGTGCGACGGCGGCCTGCGGGTCGTCGACCTGGTGGGGCGGCGCAGCGTCACCGGCACCCCCTGGCTGCCCGTGCAGCTCGGGCACCTGAGCGGGCCGGACGCGCTGCGCACGATCGTGCCCGATCTCGACGCATGCGACGTGTACGTGGCGGGTCCGGCGCTGTGGGTGGACGCTGTGGTCGCCGACGCCCGGGCCGCCGGGGTCCCCCGGTCGTCGCTGCATGTCGAGCGCTTCGCCTGGTGAGACCGCTGACGACGATGAGAGGGGACTGACTGTGCGCCGCATCCTGTTCGCCGCCTGCTGCACCGTCGCGGGCCTCGTGCTGCTCTTCTCCTGGCCCACGAGCTGGAACCGGCCCGTCGACGGTGCGGAAGGGCGCCCCCTCGCGGACCCATCGCCCGAGGCCGTCGACCCGGACGGGCTGGCCGATCCGTCGGGCGATCAGGCGGGCGGCGTCTACACCGGCGCCGCGGTGCCCAACGGCCATGGCGACGTGCAGGTGCAGATCACCGTGGCCGACGGCGCCGTCGTCGAGGCGGCGGCTGTCCAGTACCCCACGAGCGACCCGCGCGCCCGGCAGGTGAACACACGCGCGATCCCGATCCTCGACGAGGAGGCCGTGGGCGCGACCAGCGGCGACATCGACATGGTGTCCGGGGCGACGCTGACCAGCAACGCCTACCGGGAGTCGCTGCAGGACGCGCTGGACCAGGCAGGGCTGTGAATGGCGCGGCTGTGAGCGGTGGGCCGGGGCGCCACGCCTGGGTCGAGCAGATCATGGGGATGCCGATCAGCGTCCACCTCCGCGGGCCCGCCGCGCTCGGGGCCCGCGCCGAGCACGCCGTCGCCGCGCTGTTCGCGAGCCTGCGCGACGCCGACGCGATGTTCAGCGCCTACCGGCCCGACTCACAGGTGAGCCGCCTGCGGCGTGGCGAGCTCGACCTCGACGGATGCGACCCGGCCGTGCGCGAGGTGCATGACCTGTGCGCGCGGGCGCGGGAGGCCACCGACGGCTACTTCGACGCCTGGGCGCCCACGCGGGGCTTCGACCCGACGGGCCTGGTCAAGACGTGGGCCCTCGAGCGGGCGGCCCGTCCGCTCAGCGCGCTGCCCGGCCTGGGCGCCGCTGTGGGCGCTGGCGGGGACATCCTGGTGCTGCCCGACGACGACCCGACGCCGTGGATCGTCGGCATCGAGGACCCGCGCGACCGCAGCCGCACGCTCGCATCGGTGCCCGTGCACGACGGCGGAGTCGCGACCTCCGGCATCGCCGCCCGCGGCGCCCACATCATCGACCCGCATACCGGCCGGGCCGTGACCGAGGTGCTGTCCGCCACCGTGAGCGGGCCCTCGCTGATGTGGGCCGACGTGTGGGCCACCGCCGCCGTGGCCCGTGGCGCCGACGCCATCGAATGGGTGGGCGGGCTGGCCGGCACGAGCGGACTGCTCGTCCTGGCCGATGGGACGACGCACCGCTGGGCGACCCCCGCCTGAGGCTCCTGCGTGCGCTCGCCCACGAATGGATGACATCTCCAGGAATGGGCGGAGTTTCACCCGGTCGCATTCACTCGCGCGGCCGAACATCGCCCCCGCGGTTCGGATGAATCGGATATACAAGGGCACACACCGCTAAACCCCCCAGGCTGTTCTTCGTCGCTGCAGACCGGAGAGCGCCAGGCCAGCGGCACAGAGCACCCGTCCTCGACGACCGTCCGGCATTCATTCCGCACCCCTGCGCCGCACGGCTCCTCGGCATGCCCACACCACCGAGAACGCCTCCAGAAAAGCCCTGCCGACTGCGCGTGGGGCACGCCTCGAAGGAGCACGCACATGATTCGCCGCCTCTCCACGACATTCGGCATCGGCGCCCTCGGCGTCACCGCCGCGCTGCTATTCGCGCCCGCCGCCCAGGCCGCCGGCTGCCTGCCCTCCCCCGGCTCGCCCCTGATCCCCGCCACCTACGAGGACGTCCTCATCTCGCCCGCTGTGGAGGCCGTGCCCGCCGTCCCGGCCATCGACGAGGTCAGCCACACCGAGCACACGTACTCCCGGACGGTCATCGACCAGGCCTACGTGCCGGGCGAGGACGCGGTGATCCGGGAGAAGTGGTCGATCTCCACCTTCATCACGGGCTGGACCAAGACCGACCAGGTGCGGACGAAGGTCATCACCCCCGCCTGGGATGAGTACAAGACGCTCTACTGGCATGAGCGCCAGGTGCAGACCAGCCCCGGCCAGGAGTACATCGCCCCCACGTACAAGACGGTCGAAGACCAGCCCGCGTGGACCGAGGAGATCCCCCACGAGGCTGAGTACACGACGGTGCACCACGAGGCGGTCACCGAGGTCCAGTACGAGTGGCAGAACCTCCTCCCGTTCTGGGGCAAGAAGTGGTCGGCGACGGACCCCGGGGTCGGGTGGGTCAGGACCGGCGAGTGCAAGACCGTCGTCCTCAAGGAGGCCTACAACGAGCAGGTTCTGGTCAAGGCCGCCTGGGTGGAGAGAGTCGAGCACCCCGCGACGTACAAGGAGGTCGTGGACAACCCCGGCCAGGAGTACATCGCGCCGACCTACACGACGGAGCGCCGGGTCTCCGGGCACCAGGACCTCAACGGCAAGGGCGACGCCGGCCACGGCTGGACCCCCACCGGCGAGACGGTGCAGAAGTTCATCAAGCACCACCCGGCGGTGACCAAGCCCGAGTACCTGCACACGCAGGTCGTCAAGGAGGCCGTCGCGCCGATCGAGGAGGTCTCCCACGAGGAGACGACCGGCTGGGTCACCGAGGCGCCGGAGGGTGAGGGCTGGGAGCTCGTCGATGAGCGCACCGTCATCGACCAGGAGTTCGTGCCCGCTGTCCCGGCCATCGACGCTGTGGACGCCGTCTGGGAGAAGCGCCAGCTCACGGCCGAGGTCCCGGCCGTCGGGCCTGTGGTCTGCGCCGCCGACCCGGCCGCTGTGCCGGACCCGACGGTCACCTACCTCAGCGAGGTGCTGGCCGCGCCGCTGCCCGCCGCCGCCCCGGCCGCGCCCGCCGCGGTGCAGAAGGCCGCGGTGCAGAAGGCCGCGGTGAAGAGCGAGGTCCTGGCGGCGACGGGCGCCCCGGCCGGCCTGTACGGCGCGGGCGCCGTGGCGCTCCTGGCGCTGGGCGGCACGCTCGTGTCCGCTCGCCGTCGGGCCACCGAGCAGCACTGACCGTCCGCGTCGGTCCCGGCTCCCAGCGCGCCGGGACCGACGCGCGACCCGCTCAACCGGCCGTCGTGCGCCCGAAGTGGAAGGACGTGGCCGCCGATCGCGGCCAGCGGCTCGTGACGACCTTGCCCCGCGTGTAGAACCGCACGGCCTCGGGGCCGTAGACGTGGCTCTCGCCGAACAGCGAGTCCTTCCATCCGCCGAACGAGTGCCAGCCGACCGGTACCGGGATCGGGACGTTGATGCCGATCATGCCGATGCTCACCGAGCGCTGGAACGTGCGCGCCGCGTCGCCCGAGGCGGTGAACAGCGCCGTGCCGTTGCCGTAGGGGTTCGCGTTAACGATGTCGACGGCCTCCGCGAGCCCGGCGACGCGGAGCACGACGAGCACCGGGCCGAAGACCTCCTCGGCGTAGGCCCGCATGTCGGTGGACACGCCGTCGAGCACCGTCGGGCCCACGAAGAAGCCGCCCTCATGGCCGGGCACGGTGTGCCCGCGGCCGTCGACCAGCGCCCGCGCCCCGCCGTCCACGGCCTCCGTGACGATCTGCTCGATGCGCTGCTGGGCGGCGCGCGTGATGACCGGGCCCATGTCGGACTCCGGGTCGGTTCCCGGCGCCACCCGCACCGCCAGGGCCGCGGCGCACAGCCGCTCGAGCAGCGCATCAGCCACCTCGTCCGCCACCAGAGCCACCGAGACCGCCATGCACCGCTCCCCCGCCGCGCCGAACGCCGCAGCCGTCAGGTGGGTGGCCGCCAGGTCGAGGTCGGCGTCGGCCAGCACCACCGCGTGGTTCTTGGCGCCGCCCAGCGCCTGCACCCGCTTGCCGTGCGCGGTCGCCGTGGCGTGCACGTGCTTCGCGACGGCCGTGGAGCCGACGAAGGACACCGCCGCGACATCCGGATGTGTGAGCAGCCCGTCCACCGCCACCCGGTCGCCCTGCAGCACCGAGAAGACACCGTCAGGCAGGCCCGCGTCCGCCCACATCTGCGCGAGCAGCAGCGACGCCGACGGGTCCCGCTCCGACGGCTTGAGGATGAACGCGTTGCCCGTGGCGATCGCCATCGGCGCCATCCACAACGGCACCATCGCCGGGAAGTTGAACGGGGTGATCCCCGCGACCACCCCCAGCGGCTCCCGGAACGAGAACACATCCACATCCGTGGCCACCTGGTCGGAGTACTCGCCCTTGAGCAGCTGCGGGATGCCGCACGCGAACTCCACGACCTCCAACCCCCGGCCGATCTCCCCCACGGCGTCCGAGAGCACCTTGCCGTGCTCCGCCGTGATCACCGCCGCCAACTCCGCCGTCCGGGCGATGAGCTGCTCCCGGAACGCGAACATCACCGCCGCGCGCTTGCCCAGCGGCGTCTGCGCCCACCCCTCGGCGGCGACGAGGGCCGCCGCGACCACCGCGTCGACATCCACCTGAT
>JAEWEI010000397.1 GCA_023389545.1 Actinomycetes bacterium
GAGCCGGCGGCTGGTGAGGACCGCCGCGCCGCACGCCATCGCCTCGAGCACGGGCAGGCCGAAGCCCTCGCCCAGGCCTTCGTCCTCGGGGCGGACTTCGTGGGCGACGACTCGGCGGCCCTGGTCCTCGGCGACAACATCTTCTACGGCCCCGGCCTGGGGACCCAGCTCCAGCGCTTCGAGCAGATCGACGGCGCCGCGGTCTTCGCCTACCGCGTGGCCGACCCGACCAGCTACGGCGTCGTCGAGTTCGACGCGAGCGGCCGCGCGCTCTCCCTCGAGGAGAAGCCGCAGCACCCGAAGTCGGACTACGCCGTCCCGGGCCTGTACTTCTACGACAACGACGTTGTGGCGATCGCGAAGTCCCTCAAGCCGTCGGCTCGTGGCGAGTACGAGATCACTGACGTCAACCGGCACTACCTCGACGCCGGGAAGCTCCAGGTCGAGGTGCTCCCCCGCGGCACGGCGTGGCTGGACACCGGCACGTTCGACTCGCTGCTCGAGGCCTCCGACTACGTGCGCACCATCGAGCACCGCCAGGGCCTCAAGATCGGGGCGCCTGAGGAGGTCGCCTGGCGGCGCGGGCTCCTCACCGATGACGAGTTGCGGGCCCGCGCAGAACCGCTCCTGAAGTCGGGGTACGGCGCCTACCTGTTGGACCTGCTCAAGCGCCAGCAGTAGTCAGGCCAACATCCGAGCGCCTGACGCCCGAGCGATCGCCCGGGCGTCAGGCGCTCGGTTTGTCTGTGCTCAGGACGAGCCGCCGCCGGCGCGCTGGACAGCAGCGCGATAGGCCTCGACGTGGACGTCCGCGGCAGCTCCCCAGGTGAACAGCGCGGCCCGCTCCACTGCGGCACGGGCCAGTTCCTCGCGCCTGTCCTTGCTCGCGAGCAGCTGAGCCAGCGCGGTGGCGATCGACGCCGCGTCCGTCTCGGTGTACTCCACCGCGTCGCCGCCCACCTCGGGCAGGGAGAGCCGACGGCTGGTGAGCACTGCCGCACCGCACGCCATGGCCTCGAGCACCGGCAGGCCGAAGCCCTCGCCCAGGCTCGGATAGGCCACAACCTGGGCTCCGCCGAGGAACCCCGCGAGGTCGTCGAGCGGGAGGTAGCCGGGCCGGATCACCTGCAGGCCTGCGGGCACCGCCTCGATGGCGGGTTGCACGGCGTCGTCCCATCCCGCGCCGCCGGCGACCACCAGGGCTGGCGGGTCGGCGAGATCCGACACCGCCTGCACCCAGGCCTCGATCAGCGCGGGGACGTTCTTGCGTGGCTCAAGCGTCCCGAGGAAGGCGACGTACGGCCGGCCCTCCAGGCCCAGGGAACGGGCGACCCGCTCTTGCTCCGCGGCGGACACCGGGTGGAACACCTCGGGATCGACCCCGTGATGCGCCACATAGAACTGTTCGGCGCGGCCACCGGCGTAGCGCACGACCTCGTCGCGAGTCGCCCGGGAGGGCACGACGAGAGCGTCCGCGCGGCGCACCGCGAGCCAGGTCGCGCTGCGGAAGAACATCGTCTTGATGGAGCTGTGGACGGCCCGGTCACTGAAGAATGTGGCGTCATGCAAGGTGACCACACGCGCACCGGGACTCAGCACCGGGCTCGTGTAGTGCGGGCTGTGGACGACGTCCGCGCGGACCTTGCGCGCGAGCACCGGCAAGCCGGTCTGCTCCCACACGAGTCGCGCGGCCCGCCGCTCGATCATCCGCGGCGCGGCGACGACCCGGGCGCCAGGAAGCGCGCCCTCCATCAGGCCGACGTCGCGGACCTGGCACACGACGACGAGCTCCACATCACGGACGTCCAGCGCGCGCAGCAGCTCATCGACGTAGCGCCCCACTCCGCCACGGTCGGACGGGATGGCCGTCGCGTCTACGAGAACTCTCATCTCACCCCTGCCGCACGTGTCCGGAACCGGGTGAGCGTAACGCGGATCGGCGATCCGGTTCTGATGAGTAGTGTTCAGTCCCGCACAGTGCGGCTGGCGCCGACCGCCGACCGCCTCGCTGGAACGAAGGGCCCTCGATCCCGGAATGACCACTCTGCCGCGCGTGACAGCGCTGATGCTCGCGTATGGCGCGGAGCCCTACCTGCTAGAGGCCGTCGAGGCGGTGCTCGCGAGCACCGGTGTCGAGGTCGACCTGGTCCTCGTGGACAACGGGTGCACCACGGACGCCGTGCGCCGCCTCCCGGACGACCCGCGGATCACGCTGGTGGTCCCGGCGGAGAACCTCGGCTTCACGGGCGGGATGAACCTCGCGGCGAGCCGGGCCCGTGGGGAGTTCCTGATGCTCGTGAACAGCGACGCGATCGTCGAGCCCGATGCCGCAGACGAGTTGGTCGGCGCCCTCGCGGCGCCGGGCGTCGGCGTGGCTGGCGCGAGCGTGCGGCTGGGTGACGAGCCCGACCTGGTGAACTCGGTCGGCAACCCGTTGCATGTGCTCGGCCTCAGCTGGGCGGGCGGCATGGGCGAGCCCGCCGCCCAGCACGCCGCGCGCGTGCCCGTGGCCTCGGCGAGCGGCGCGTGCATGGCGCTCAGGCGGTCGCTGTGGGAGAGCCTCGGCGGGCTTGTCGGGCCGTTCTTCGCCTACGCCGAGGACCTCGAGCTGTGCTGGCGCTGCTGGCAGCGAGGGCTGCGAGTCGAGTACGTGCCGACCGCCGTCGCCTATCACCACTACGAGTTCAGCCGGGCTCCGCTCAAGATGTACCTCGTCGAGCGCAACCGCCTGGCCTTCGTCCTCACGTGCTACGGCGGCCGCATGCTGCTCCTCCTGGCGCCCGTGCTGGCGGCCTTCGAGCTGGCGCTCGTCGCGGTGGCCGCGAAGCAGGGGTGGCTGCGGCAGAAGGCCCGCGGGTGGTGGTGGCTCGTGACGCATGCCCGCTGGCTCCGGGCGCGGCGACTGGAGGTCCAGCGCGAGCGTCACGTGCCCGACCGCGAGCTCGCCGACCTGATGACTGATCGCTTCGACCCCGCGCAGTTCCCGCTGCCCGCAGGCTCGCACCTGCTGCAAGCAGCGCTCGCGCGATACTGGCGCGCGGTCCGTCGTGCCCTGTAGGCCGGCGTCGCAACCGGGAGAGGAAGTCCTGCTGTGACCCTCGAAGTCGCCCTCACCGCCGAGCAGTGCTGGCAGCCCGTGCCCGGCGGCTCCGGCACCTACGTCGTCGAACTCGCCCGCGGGCTCGCCGACGTCCACGGAGTCCGCGCCACCGCGCTCGTCGCCGCGCACCGAGCGCGGGACGCCCATGACGGCCGGGTCGCCGCGCCGGTCCGCCGGGCCCCGCTCCCCCGCCGTCTGCTCTACCCCGCGTGGAACCACCTCGGCCTTCCACGTGCCGAGTGGGTGGCCCGCGGCAGCGACATCGTGCACGCGACCACGTGGGCCGTGCCGCCCACCGCGCGCCCGCTGGTGGTGACCGTCCACGACCTCGCGTTCCTCCGGTCGCCCGAGCACTTCACCACGCATGGGAACGCGTTCTTCACCCGCGCCCTCGATCGGGTCCGCCGTGAGGCCGACCTGATCGTCGTCCCGTCGCAGGCCACCGCCGACGACTGCCTCGCGGCAGGGCTGTCGCAGGACCGCCTCAGGGTCGTCCCGCACGGTGTGCGCATCCTCCCCGCGACGTCTGACGAGGTCGCCGCGTTCCGCCGCCAGCACGATCTGCGCCGTGACTACGTGATGTGGTGCGGGACCGTCGAGCCGAGGAAGAACCTTCCCGTGCTGCTCGAGGCCTACGCCCTCGCCGCGGCGCGTGGCCTGGACGCCGACCTCGTGCTCGTCGGCCCACGCGGCTGGGGCGACGCCGCCACAGGGCTCGGGTCCGGCGACGGGACGGGTCCGGGGGTCCGGTACTTGGGCCGACTCGACGAGGCAGACCTTCACCGGGCCTATGCCGGGGCCCGCGCGTTCTGCTTCCCCTCCCTGTGGGAGGGCTTCGGGATGCCCGTCCTCGAGGCCATGGCGCACGGCGTCCCGGTCGTCACCTCACGGGGGACGTCGATGGAGGAGATCGCCGCCGGCGCCGCGCTGCTCGCCGACCCCCACGACCCCCAGGAGCTCGCCGAGCAGCTCCTGGCCGCGTGCGGCGACGCGCATGACGACCTCGCCTCGACCGCGCTGTCGCGGTCCGCCCAATTCACCTGGGCGGCCGCGGCCGAGGCCACGGCCGCCGTCTACCGCGAGGCGGCGGGGGGCTAAGAGCGCCCCTCTATACTCGGCGCGTGCCCCCCGAAGACGCCACCCACCGGCATGCGTCCGGGACCCCCGCCACTGCCGCGGTCATCACGGCGTTCCGGCCGGGCACGGAGCTCGCCGAAGCGGCGCGGGCAGCAGCCAGCCAATGCGCTCACGTGATCGTCGTCGACAACACACCCGCAGGCGAGAGCGGAGCCGACGCCGTGCTGGAAGGCGTGCCCGGTGTGACGCTGCTGCGCGACGGCGCCAACCGAGGGCTCGCGGCCGCGCTCAACCGCGGCGTCGCCGAGGCCTCGGGGGCCGACGCCCTTCTGCTGCTCGACCAGGACTCGACGGTGCCCGACGGGCTGGTCAGCCGCCTGTGGGCGTCGCTCGAGCAGGATGAGCGGATCGCCATCGCCGCTCCCGCGCCCTGGGACCCGGACGCGCAGCGGTTCCTCGACCCGCGCACCCGGGCCCGCGCGGAGGTGGCGGACCTGGACGTCGTGATCACCTCGGGGATGCTGCTGCGGCGCAGCGCGGCGGATGAGCTCGGCGCCTTCCGCGAGGACTTCTTCGTCGACGGGGTGGACCAGGACTACTGCCTGCGCGCGCGACGCGCCGGGTGGCGCATCGTGCAGGACCGACGGGTCCTGCTGCCGCACTCCCTGGGCGAGACACAGTGGCATGGGATCGGGCCTCTGCGCGTGCGCGCGTCTCACCACCCGACGTGGCGCCTGTACTGGATGGCGCGCAACGGCGTCGTCCTGATCCGTGAGAACCTCCGGCACAGGCCCCGATGGGCTGTCACGTCGATGGCGCTCCTCGCCTACTGGGCGGCCGCCGTCGCCGCCTTCGAGCCGCCCCGCGCCGCTCGGCTCTCAGCCATTCGAGCGGGTGTGCGCGACGGCATGCGCGGCGGCCTCGACGCGCGTTTCGCCCCCGAAGCGAAGCGATGACCGCGCCCACCGTCAGCTCGTCCGGCTACGCGCGCGATGCTCTGCTCGCCGCCGCGAGCCGCATGGCCCCGCTGGGCGTCCAGCTCGCGTCAACGCCCTTCTTGCTCGCCAACCTCAGCCCGGGCGCCTTCGCCGCGTGGACGCTCACGATGACGACCATCAACCTCTTCCTCAGCGCGGACCTCGGCGTCGTGGGCATCATGCAGCGGTACCACGGCATCGCCCTCGGGCGGGGCGACTCCGCACTGGGCGGGCGTATCACCGCGACGGTGCTCGCGGTGCTCGGCACGATCCTCGTCGTCCTCGCGATCGCGGGGCCGTGGATCTCCGACGCGATCCTGCACGTTGTGAACCTGCCTGCGGGCGCCGCCGACGAGGCGGGGCTGCTGTTCCGGCACGCCGGGGTCCTCGCCGCGCTGCAGCTCACCGCGCTGGCCTTGAGCAGCTACCTCGCCGCGCACTCCCGATTCCTCGCGGTGGCGGCCTCCTCGCTCATCGCCCGGACGGTGCTCGCCGGGTGCATCGTCCTGGCCGTCGTCACGGAGACGGGGCTGCGGGGCCTGCTGCTCGCCGCCTACGCCGACGCGGTCGTCGCCCTGGTCATCACCGCGTTCCTGTGCCGCAAGCACCTCGTCGGCGAGGTCCGCGGCCTGGCCCGTTCCACCGAGTTGTCCGAGCTGTGGGCGTACTCGTGGCGCAACCAGGCCAGCGCGTTCGGCTTCATCGCCCAGCGCGAGCTCGACGTCCTGATGGCGGCCGTCCTCCTGCCGACCGCTGCCCTCGTGAGCGTGTCCGCCGTCGCGCCGCTCGCAGCGGCCGTCTCGCTCGCTCCGGCCGTCCTGCTGACACCGCTGTTCACGCGCCTGAGCGTCCGCGCTGGGGAGTCGCTGCCAGCGGCGGCGGCCGAGGCCGGATCCGCCGAACGGTCATGGTGGTCGCTGCTCCTGCCGTTCGGCGCGCTCGTCGTCGTGATCCTCCCGTTCGCCTCGGCCGCATGGCTCGGGCCCGAGGTGGAGGATGTCGTCCCCCTGACAGCGCTGCTGTCCGCGGGCTTCGTCCTGTCACTGGCCGGATCCGTCCGTGGGATGGCCGCCCGCGCCGTCGGGTCGCCGGGACTCGAGACGCGCGCCTATGTCGTGCTCGTCGCAGCCAAGATCATCGTCGGGACGGTTCTCACCCTCGTCTTCGGTGTGTATGGGCTGGCCGCCGCGACGCTCATCGCTGCTGCGTCGTTCGTGATCTCGCTCACGCACGCGACGCGCAAGCGGCAGATCATCGGGCGGACACCGTTGCCGCCGGCCCGCCTGGCCATCGGCACCGCGCTGCTCGCTCTCCTCTGCGGCGCGGCTGCCGCGACCGTCCACCAGATGATCGACGGGCGCCTCGCGCAACTGTCCCTGCTGGTCGTGGTGGCACTCGTCGGCGCGCTCGGCGCGTTCTGGGTGTATCGATCCTCGGAGCAGCCGCATGAGCCATGATCTGCACGTGTCCGGAGACGGACCCCCGAGAAAGGGCACGATGAGAGAGTCGATCGTTCGCCGATTCGCCGCAGCACGGGATGGACGCCTGGGCACTCCCCGCGCCGCCTTCTGGCTGAGCTTCGGCATCCTCTTCGTGATCACCGCGATGTGGTCGCTGGCCAACCCGCTGATGGGCGTCGTGGACGAGGGCTCGCACACGGTCAAGGCCGCGGCGAGCGCCCGGCTCCAGTTCACCGGTGACGAGACCGGACTGCCCTCGGGCAACGGCACCTTCCGCGTGCCGGAGTTGTTCGACCAGGCGCTGACGCTCCCGAACTGCTTCGCGTTCAGCCCGGGCACGTCCGCGCAATGCCAGCAGGACCTTGAGGGAGACCTGGCGGCAGTCACCGACGTGCCCACCTCGGCAGCGCGGTACAACCCGATCTACTACGCGATCGTCGGCATCCCCAGCCTCTTCCCCACCGGAGAGGCGACCCTCTACCTCATGCGCCTCGCCAGCGGCCTGCTCTCCGCCGCCCTGCTGGCCTCGGCGTTCCGTGCCGTGGCGGAGATGCAGCGCCGCTCGTGGCTGATGCTCGGCTTGTTGCTGACCATCACCCCCACCGTCGTCAACCTCGCCAGCGCGATCAACCCGCAGAGCGTCGAGATCGCCGGGGCCATCGGCCTGTGGGTCTCGCTCCTCGCGCTCGTGCGCGCGCCCGATCCCGATCTGCTGCACCGCCGGCTCATTCGCCTGGCGATCATCTCCGTCTTGTTCGTGAACTCGCGTGCGCTGAGCCCGTTCTTCTTGGCCGTCATCGTCCTGACTGTCGTCCTGTCCGCGCCGTGGGCCAACGTGAAGGCCGTGGTGACGGACCGGCGCAGCTGGCCATACCTCTCGATCGCGTTCGTGGGGACCGTGGCCGCGGTGGTGTGGATCCGCGCGGTGGGCGGGCTCTCGAACTCCGGCGAGATCCTCTACCCGGAGCTCACCCCGACACGGGTGATCGGGGACACCCTGCAGCAGACCGCGTACTACTTCGAGAGCCTCGTGGGCGTCTTCGGGTGGCTCGACTCGCGCATGCCGCAGTGGAGCTACCTCCTCTTCGCGGCGGTGCTCGGGGTGATGGTCGTGATCGGCTGGTCCCTCGCGAACTTCCGCAACAAGCTGGTGCTCCTGGGCCTCGGCGGCCTCACCCTCCTGCTCCCGGCAGCGCTGCAGGCCTCGCAGGCGCCGTATGTCGGCATCGTGTGGCAGGGGCGCTACATCGCGCCGCTCGCGGTGGGGATCGTGATCCTGGCGGCGTTCAGCGCCCGCGACGGGCGGCTGGGCGTCCCCGAGCGCTTCGCGCGCAGCCTGGTCGGGACCGTCGGCATCCTGCTGGTGGTGGGCCACGTCGCCGCGTACGCGGCGAACCTCCACCGCTTCGTCAACGGCTCCGGCACCTCGTGGCTGCGCCTCCACAGCGAGTCCTGGAGCCCGCCGATCCTGCCCGGCATCCTCCTCGGGCTCTGCGCGGTGGCGTGGGCGGCCCTCGCCTGGTTCGCCTGGTCCATGTGTGCCGAGCGCCGACCGGATGCGCTGCCGGGAGCTCGCGACCCGCGCCCAGCGATCGAGTCGGCTGTGCCCGGCGATTCGCTGCCCAGTCAGGCCGTGCCCAGCCGCTAATGTCGCTGGCGAGCCGAACCCGGCTCGCCGATTCGCGAAGAGGACTGCGTGCGCCCCCGACTACTGTTCCCGATCATCCTGGCGGTCGTGGCCGCCCTCGTGGCGGGCGGGCTGATCGTCGCCTCCCGCACCGGCGGCGACGCGGGAACTGAGGCAGGCGCGGGTGGCCAGGAGAGCCCCTCGGCCACTGGCTCCCCGCTCCCCTCCGCAACAGCCTCGGCGACGCCCACGCCCACCAGCTCCCCGGTGACTCCCCCTGCGGAGCTGCCGGCGGGGGTCCCCACCTCCGACCAGGCCCCCACGGCGCCCGTCAACCCCGCTGCCGTCGAGGTCAGCATCACGTACGCGCAGTGGTCCGCCTCGTCGAGCGCCGTCGAGGTCGCGGGATTCGCGGCCATCGCCCCTGAGCCCACGGGGACCTGCACCGTGCGGCTCACGCGCGGGTCCGACGAGGTCGTCGTGTCGGGCGAGGCTGTGCCCGACGCCACGACGATGTCCTGCGGGACCACCTCGATCCCCGGCGGCAAGGTCGCGCGAGGGTCCTGGACAGCGACGTTGACCTATGAGTCCGCCACCGGGACCGGCACATCGCCGCAGACCACGATCGAGGTTCCCTGATGACCGTCCCCGCCACGCGATCGATGCGCCTCGCCCTGACCACGCTCTGCGCGGCTGTGCTCCTGACGGTCATCCAGCTCATGGCGCCGTCGGGGGCCTCGGACGCGCGCGCGGCCGATCTCAGCGGGTTCGACCCCGGCTTCATCATCAGCGACACGACGTTCTACGACACGGCCACGATGGGCGCCGCCGACATCCAGGGGTTCCTCGACACGCGCGGAGCGGGGTGCAAGCCCGGCTCCGATGGCACACCCTGCCTCAAGGACTACGCGCAGGACACCACCTCGCGCAGCGCCGACACCCGATGCACGCGCCCGTACCAGGGCGCCGCCGGTGAGCGCGCGAGCACGATCATCTACAACGTCGCCCAGGCGTGCGGCATCAGCCCGCGGGTGCTCCTCGTCATGCTGCAGAAGGAGCAGGGCCTGGTCACCGCCTCCGGGAACGCGCTCTACGCGAACCGCTACCGGAGCGCCATGGGGTACGGCTGCCCCGACACTGCCGCCTGCGACACGAAGTACTACGGGTTCTTCAACCAGGTGTACTCCGCGGCGTGGCAGCTCAAGAGCTACGCCGTCAACCCGAACGGCTTCGGCCACCGCGCCGGCGTCGTCAACAACGTCCGCTTCCACCCCAACGCCGCGTGCGGCTCCGCTCCCGTCATGATTCACAACCAGGCGACGGCCAGCCTGTACAACTACACGCCGTACCAACCGAACGCTGCGGCGCTGGCCGCCGGATACGGCACCGGTGACTCCTGCTCCTCGTACGGGAACCGGAACTTCTGGAGCTACTTCACTGACTGGTTCGGCTCCACCACTGCCGGGGGGAACCCGCTCGGCGCCGTCGACCAACTCGCCGGCACGGACTCCGGGCTCACCGTCAGCGGCTGGGCGCTGGACCTCGACGTCCCGACCACTGCCGTGCCGGTGCACGTCTACGTGGACGGGGTCGGCCACGCGATCACGGCCAACCAGACCCGGGCGGACATCGGCGCGAAGTACCCCGGCGCCGGGAGCCAGCACGGTTTCCAGGCGAACATCCCGGTGGCCAACGGCCAGCACACGGTGTGCGTCTACGCGATCAACCTCCCGGTGGGGCCGAACACCGTCCTCGGATGCCAGACGGTGACAGTGCAGGCGCCGCAGGCCAACCTGCCGGTCGGCGTGATCGACTCGCTCACCGGCGCGAACGGCGCCATCAACGCCAAGGGCTGGGCCTTCGACTGGGACACCACAGCCCCGATCCCGGTGCACATGTACGTCGACGGCGTCGGCTACGCCTTCAACGCCGACCTGCCCTCCCCCGCCGTCAACGGCACGTTCCCGACCGTCGGCCCCAACCACGCCTACGACCTGACGGTCGCCGCCACACCCGGCAACCACCAGGTCTGCCTCTACGCCATCAACCTCCCCTCCGGGCCCAACACGATCCTGGGCTGCCGCACGGTCACCGTCGCCTCCACCCAGTCGCAGGCCCCGGTCGGCGTGATCGACTCGCTCACCGGCGCGAACGGCGCCATCAACGCCAAGGGCTGGGCCTTCGACTGGGACACCACAGCCCCGATCCCGGTGCACATGTACGTCGACGGCGTCGGCTACGCC
>JAEWEI010000019.1 GCA_023389545.1 Actinomycetes bacterium
CCAGGCGATCGCCTCGCTCAGCGAGCGCGCCGTGGCCTGGTGCTGCCCGGCGACGATGACGCGGATCGCGCCGCTCCACCGGTTGTGGGACAGGGTGACCGGCTGGGGGAAGCCGGTCACGGTGTGCTGGCGGAGCACCTGCCCTCGGGTCAGCTTGATGTCGCGCGTCTCGGCGGTGATCCCGCCGCCCCAGTTCGTCCGGTACATCGTCGGCCCCTTCCCTCTCGGTACACCCCCAGGCTACCGCGGACCACTGACAACGGAAGAACTAGCCACTATGGCTATGGGGTGGCGAGGATGCCCCGTGCCCAGGTCGGCACGCGGGGCAGGCCGTGCTCGCGGGTGAGGACGGCGATCAGCCGTGCGCGGGTCGGGTGGCTGGGCCACGGGGTGTCGCCGTCGGTGAGGACCACGATCACGTCGGGTGCGGGGGTCAGCCGCTCGGCGGCGGCGATGCCGATGGTCATGTCCGTGCCACCGCCGCCGACCAGGCGGACGTCGCGCGCGTGGCGGACCTGGCGGGCCTCAGCCGCGCGGGCGTCGCACGCGATGACGCTCACGCTGCCGCCCACGGCCTTGATGACGCCGTTGACCTCGCGCAGCGCGGCAGCGAGGTCGTCGGGCGTCATGCTTCCGGAGGTGTCCACGACGGCGGCGGCCGTGACCCTCGGTGCGCGCATGGCCGGGGTGACGATGCCGGGCAGCGGTCGCCGCCCGGGCCGGGTGTAGGTGTAGGTCAGGCGCCCGCTGGTGAGGGCGGCGGCGCGGCGGACCATCCCGGCGAGCACCTTGCGCCACGGCACGGTCGGGGCCGTCAGCTCGTCGGTCGCCCAGCGCTCGATCCCGGCCGGGACGGTGCCTCGTCCCTGCGCTACGGCGTCACGCACGTCCTGCGCGACCTTGCGTCGGGTGATCGTCACCTGGCCGTCGTCCAGGCCGGGCATCTGCGCGTTGTCCGCGGCAGGCTCCCACGCCTGGCGGGGGTCACCCGCCCCCGAGCCGCACCCCGGCTCGGTCTGCGGCGGCTGGGCAGGCAGCGCGCCGTAGTAGGCCTCTTCCACGCCCGCGTCGGGTAGGCCCAGGCTGGCCGGGGTCACGACCCACGACGGCAGCGGCAGCCCCGCGCGCAGCAGGTCGTCGTTGATCGCGGCGTCCGTCGCCAGGTTCCAGCGGTCGTGGTCGACCGGACCGGGTAGCCCATCCGCGCGACCGGCGTGGTCGCGGATCAGGTGTGAGGCCT
The DNA here is from genome assembly GCA_023389545.1 of Actinomycetes bacterium. Classification (GTDB taxonomy): domain Bacteria; phylum Actinomycetota; class Actinomycetes; order Actinomycetales; family Cellulomonadaceae; genus Cellulomonas_A. The sequence continues at coordinate 1,241 of JAEWEI010000019.1, forward strand.
CGTGCACGAGCACCGCCCCGGCGACCTGCGGCCCCCACTCGTCGAGCGTGGCGGGGTCCACGTAGAGCCGCCAGTGCCGGTCCACGGCGAACGTCGCCAGGCCCGGAGCGGCCAGCGGCCGGACCGAGAACAGCGCGTGCGCGAGGTAGGGAGCGGACTCGACGGCGACCAGGCGAGCGGCGGCCAGCGCGCGCCGCTCGTCGTCGGTCAGCGGCCGGATCGTCGTGGGGGTCATGCTGCCTCCTGGGGGATGAGCCCGGCGTCGGCCAGGACGGTCAGGAACGCCCGTGCGGAGGCCGGCGGGCGCTCCCCGGTCGGGCGGGACTTGAGCAGGGCGCGCGCGTTCGCTGCGGCCACGTCCTGGAGTCCGGCGCGCGCGGCCACGGCCAGCGGTGCCCACGCGGCGCGCCACCCCGTCTTGGTGCCGTCAGCGGTCGAGTGCGCGGTGACGGCCGTCAGGGTGGCCCAGGCGCGGGACGGCTCGAGGCTGGACCAGGCGACCGAGTCAGGGTCCGCCAGGACGTCGGCCGGGTCCGGCAGGTCGTTGTGCGCCCGCCAGGCGATGTACTCGACGGCTGCACCCTCACCGACCAGACCGGTCGCGGCCAGCAGGGTCGCGGGGGTGTCGTCGGGATCGAGCAGCGCGAGCACGTCGGCGGTCATGGTCCAGGTGCGGTGCGAGGGCCAGGCCCGCCCGGTCGCGGCGTCGTCGCGGGGCAGGTCGTGCAGCAGGTCGGGCCGCGTCCGGATGAACGAGGCGACCTGCGCCCGGCTGGCCGCGCGGGCGACCGGCGAGAAGTCGAGCACGCGGCCAGAGGTCGGCACCTGGAACCCGGTCGTCATGCCGTCGAGCCAGTCGTCGAGCGCGGGCTCGAACTCCACGTGCAGGAACCGGTTGGCCATCGGAGCGGCGAGGTCCCACCCGTCGGCCGCGAACTCGGGCGGGTTCGCCGCTGCCACGACCCGGACCTTGTGTGGGAGCGTGAGGTCACCCACCACCCGGTCGAGCACGAGCCGCAGCGCCGCAGCCTGGACCGCCGGCGGCGCGGTCGTCAGCTCGTCCAGGAACAGGTAGCCCTCCTCGGCTTCCGCGAGCCGCACCGCCCAGGCCGGGGCGGCGAGGTCCACGCCGTGCTCACGCACGATCGGCAGACCGGCGAAGTCGGCGGGCTCGCGCAGCGAGGCGATGACCGTCTCCATCGGGAGCCCCTCGGCCCGGGCGAGCGCCTGCAGGAGCGAGGACTTGCCGATGCCCGGCTTCCCCCAGAGCAGGACGGCCACGCCCGCTCGTCCGGCGGCGCGCATGACGGTCAGGAGCGGGTTGCTCTGCCGCTGAAGGGCTGGCAGGTGGTTCGTCATCGGTCGTCCTCTCATCGCACTGTCTCTGACACCGGTAAATCTATCTCCGACCACTGACACGACCATCACAACGGGGTAACGCGGAGTCGTGCGCAGGGTCCGCCGCTGCCCCACGGGCGGGTGCAGCGAGGGCTCGGCAGCCCTGCCGGCACCGGCGTGACGGGGTGGGCAGGCCTCACCGTGAGGCGACCTACCGACCCCGCAGACGCGGCGGAGCCGGCCCCCTCAGCTCGGATCACCTGAC
>JAEWEI010000257.1 GCA_023389545.1 Actinomycetes bacterium
CCGACGTCGACGGCGGGACGCTGGTCGGCGTTGAAGAGGTCCGACTGGAGGAAGATCTGGCCGTCGGTGATGGAGATGACGTTCGTCGGGATGTACGCCGAGACGTCGTTCGCCTTCGTCTCGATGATCGGCAGGCCGGTCATCGAGCCGCCGCCCAGCTCGTCCGAGAGCTTGGCACAACGCTCGAGCAGACGGGAGTGCAGGTAGAAGACGTCACCGGGGTACGCCTCACGGCCCGGCGGGCGGCGCAGCAGCAGCGACACGGCACGGTAGGCCTCGGCCTGCTTCGACAGGTCGTCGAAGACGATGAGGACGTGCTTGCCGCCGTACATCCAGTGCTGGCCGATGGCCGAGCCGGTGTACGGGGCCAGGTACTTGAAGCCGGCCGGGTCGGACGCGGGGGCCGCGACGATCGTCGTGTACTCCAGCGCGCCGGACTCCTCGAGCGCGCTGCGCACAGCGGCGATCGTCGAGCCCTTCTGGCCGATGGCGACGTAGATGCAGCGGACCTGCTTGGTGGGGTCGCCCGTCTCCCAGTTGGCCTTCTGGTTGATGATCGTGTCCACCGCGATGGCCGTCTTGCCGGTCTGGCGGTCGCCGATGATGAGCTGACGCTGCCCGCGCCCGATCGGGATCATCGCGTCGATGGCCTTGAGGCCGGTCTGCAGCGGCTCGTGGACGCTCTTGCGGTCCATGACGCCAGGGGCCTGCAGCTCCAGCGCGCGGCGTCCCTCCGTCACGAGCTCGCCCAGGCCGTCGATGGGCTGGCCGAGCGGGTCGACCACGCGGCCGAGGTAGCCGTCGCCGACGGGCACCGAGAGCACCTCGCCGGTGCGGCGGACCTCCTGGCCCTCCTCGATGCCGGTGAACTCGCCGAGCACGACGACGCCGATCTCCCGGACGTCGAGGCTGAGCGCCAGGCCGAGCGTGCCGTCCTCGAACCGCAGCAGCTCGTTCGCCATCGCCCCGGGCAGGCCCGAGACCTGCGCGATGCCGTCGCCCGCCAGCGTGACGCGCCCGACCTCTTCGGTCACCGCGCCGCTCGGCTCGTAGGACTTCACGAAGCTGTCCAGAGCGGACCGGATGTCCTCCGGCCGGATCGTCAGCTCAGCCATTGCTCTTCTCCTGTCGTGACTGCACTGTGGGTGCGGTCGAACACGTTCTCGGGACGGCGCGTCGAACGGACGCGGGCGTCAGCTGGCAAGTCGTCGTCGGGCATCGGCAAGGCGGGACAGGACCGTCGCGTCGACGACCTCGGGACCGACCTGCACCCGGAGGCCCCCGATGACATGCGGGTCCTCGATCACGTTGAGCTGCATCGCGTGCCCGTACGCCTGCTCCAGGATCTGGGACAGGCGCGACTGCTGGGCCTCGCTGAGCCCCGTCGCGGTGGTGACCGTGGCGACCTGGCGGCGGCGACGGTCGGCGATGAGGTCGGACAGGTGGTGCAGCGTGGCCACGTAGCGCCTGCCGCGGGGCGCCGTCGCAGCCCGCCGCGCCAGGATCTCGGTCGCCGGGGCAGCCTTGCCGGAGAGCAGCTCGTCGACCACCGCCCCGCGAGCGGCGGCGCCGATCTTCTCGTCGAAGAGCACCCGGCGCAGCTCGCGCTGCCCGGCGAGCGCCTTGCCGATCGTGAACAGCTCCTGCTCGACCCGCTCGAGGCCGCCCGGGGCGCCCTCCGCCGAGGCGAGCACCGCGTGGAACGCGAGGTGCTCGACCGCCTCGGCCAGGTCGGCGTCGGCTGACCAGCGCGAGCGCGCGAGGCCCTCGACGGCCTCGACGACGCGCGGGTCGGCGTCCGCGAGGAGCTGGCCGGCCAGCCGGGCCTTGGCGCCGCCGTCGATCGACGGGTCGGCCAAGGTCCGCCGGAGCGAGCCGGATGAGTCCAGCGCGTCCACCAGGGCGAACAACTGCTCGCCCAGCGTCGACGCCTGGGCGCCAGCCGCGCGCAGCACCGGCTCGAACCGGGCCTCCGCGGCGTCCAGCGACACCTGACTCGTCCCGCGCATCAGTTCCCCTTACCGGCGTTCGCCGTGGTGCTGGCCTCGAGGTCGTCGAGGAAGCGGTCGACGACGCGCGAGCGGCGCGCCTCGTCCTCGAGCGACTCGCCGACGATCTTCGACGCGAGCTGCGTCGCGAGCGAGCCGACGTCGGCCCGCAGCGACACGGACGCCTGCTGGCGCTCCGCCTCGATCTGCTTGTGCGCGGTCTCGACAAGGCGCGCGGCCTCGTCGTCGCCCTTCGCCCTGGCCTCGGCCACGATCTGGCTGCCTTCGGCCCGTGCCTCCTCGCGGATGCGAGCGGCGTCGGCCCGTGCGTTCTGCAGCTCCAGCTCGCGCTCGGCCCGCATCGCGTCGGCCTCGGCCTGGGCGGTCTCCGCCTGGGCGATCCCACCCTCGATCAGGGCCGTGCGCTCGTCGAGCACCGCGTTGAACTTCGGCAGCACGTACTTGTAGAACGCGAGGGCGAGGACAACCAGGACGACGGTCGACCACAGAATGTCGTAAGGGGCAGGCAGCAGGAGCTCGATGCCCTCCGGCTCCCCCGTCGTCTCCGCGGCCGTCAGAACAGCCGCGGACAGCGCCGCGACAGACATCAGAACAGGAACCCGGTGATGAGGCCGAGCAGACCGAGGACCTCGACGAAGCCGATGCCGATGAACATGGTGGTGCGCAGCTGGCCGGCGACCTCGGGCTGGCGCGCGATGCCCTCGACGGTCTTGCCGATGAGGATGCCGAGGCCGATGCCCGGGCCGAGCACCGCGAGGCCGTAGCCGACGGTCGCGATGTTGCCCTGCAGCTCGGCGAGGACGGTGGTGGTTTCCGCAAGTGCCACGGTTGCTCGTTCCTTCCGTTGGGCCCCCGGCCGGGATGGCCGAGCGCTCATTCAGTGGTGGGGATCGCCCGGATCCCCGGCGGGTCAGCGAGAGATCAGTGCTCGTCCTCGATCGACAGGCTGATGTACACAGCCGCGAGGATGACGAAGATGTAGGCCTGCAGCGCTGCGACGAAGAGCTCGAACAGCGTGATGGCAAACCCTCCCACGAGGGTGAGGGCGCCGAACGCCTTCATCGCGGGTGCGGCCTCGAAGATGAAGTACTGCGTGGCCGAGAAGCAGAGCACGAGCATCAGGTGCCCGGCGACCATGTTGGCCATCAGTCGGATGGCCAGCGTCGCGGGCCGCAGGACGAACACCGTGAGGAACTCGACGGGCGTCAGCAGCACGTACAGGAAAGGGGGCACCCCGGGCGGGAACAGGCTCGCCTTGAGGAAGCCGCCCACGCCGTGCGCCTTGACGCCGGCGCCGAGGTACATGACGTACACCCACAGCGCCAGCACGATCGGCAGGCCGATCAGCGAGGTCCCCGCGATGTTCAGCCCGGGGATCACGCCCGTGAGGTTGAACGCGAGGATCGAGCAGAAGATCGTGGTGAGAAGCGCCGTGTACTTCGGCGCCTTCTCCTTGCCCAGGATGTCTTCGGCGACATTGACCTTGACGAAGTTGAGGATGAACTCGATCGCGTTCTGGAAACGCCCCGGGACCACCTTCGCGCGGCGAGCCGCGACCACGAAGATGATGATCAGCGCGAGCGCCGCGACGACCCGCACCAACTGCAGGCGGTTGAACTCGAAGATCGTGCCCTCGAAGAAGATCGCGGGAGGGAAGAAGTCCACGATCGAGGGCGCGTGGAAACCGCTGTCGCCCTCAGCCGAGGCGAGGCGGAGAATCGTCGCTACGTTGGACAGGGCGCTCTCCCGGTGCTCGACGGTGCCGGCCAACCGCGTCAATGCGGGCACGCCGTCGGCACCAGGCCGTCATGGATGATCGAAGCCTAACCTATGGCTGACCTTCGTCTGAACGTCCGTCTGACTGCGAGACGGGCTCCACGTAGGGCACTCGTCCATTGGCCACCGCGCGGTAGTCCAGCAGCGCCGAGCCGATCACGCCGACCGCCACGACAGCGGCCAGGACGCCCCGGCTGTAGAAGTCCATGCCGCGCAGGATCGCCAGCACGACGATCACCACGACGATCTTGCCGAGCCAGGCGCCCATCACCACGGCGGCCATCGTCGCCGGGCTGGAGCCCGACGTGCGCAGCATCGACAGCACGGTGGTGCCGGAGAACACCAGGACGAGCGCGACGCCGATCAGCGCGCCCCACACGCCGGGCGTGCCCGCGACCAGCGCGCCGATCCCGACGCCCAGCACCGTGACGAGGGCGAGCAGGATGAGCATGCCGCGCAGCGCGGCGCGGAACACGTCATCTGCCGCGGTGCGCTCGCTCCGGGGGGCGACGGGCTGGGACTGGGGTGGGGTGGTCACGCGTGGTCTCCCGTGCTGACGGGCGCGGCACGCTTGCCGCGCAGGGGGCCGAAAGTGAGCAGGACGGCGACGACGACGCCGGCGCCGAGCGCCCACAGGGCCATGGTCGTGGACACCACCACCAGGGCGGCGCCACCGAAGGCGAAGACGGCCGTCCAGATGTACATGATGCCCACCGCGCGGCGGTGCGAGTGGCCGATGCCCAGCAAGCGGTGGTGCAGGTGCATGCGGTCCGGGTGGAACGGCGAGTTGCCCTTGCCGACCCGGCGGACGATGGCCAGGCCCATGTCGAGCAGCGGCAGCATCAGCACCGCGACGGGCAGCAGGATGGGCAGGAACGCCGGGAAGAATTGCCGGGTGGACACCACTGACGGGTCGATCTGGCCGGTGACGCGGATCGCGGCGGCGGCGAAGACGAGGCCGAGCAGCATCGAGCCCGAGTCCCCCATGAAGATCCGCGCGGGGTACACGTTGTGCGGCAGGAAGCCCATGCAGATGCCGACCAGCACTGCCATCACCAGCGTCGCCAGGCTCGAATAGTCCATCGAGCCGGCCGTCACGGTCAGCAGGTACGAGTAGAGGAAGAACGCCGTGCCGCCGATCGCGATGACGCCGGCGGCGAGCCCGTCGAGCCCGTCCACGAAGTTCACCGCGTTCATCGCGACCACCACTGTCAGCACCGACAGCAGGAACGTGGTGCGCCCGGAGTAGACCATCACCCCGGCGATCGGCAGCTGGTAGAGCTGCACCCCGCTCCAGGCGACGATGCCGCCCGCGAGGATCTGGCCCATCAGCTTGGTGAGCCAGTCCAGGTCCCAGATGTCGTCGGCGACCCCGAGCAGGCAGACCAGGGCCGCGCCGCCGACGATGCCGAGCAGCGGCGCCGGGTCGGCGTACACGTCGGACAGGAACGGCAGGCGGCTGCCCATCATGAACGCCACCACCAGCCCGATGAGCATGGCCAGGCCGCCCAGGCGCGGAGTGGGGATCGCGTGGACGTCGCGGTCACGGACCGCGGTGATGGCCCCCCAGCGCAGCGCGCACCATCGGGCGAGCGGCGTCATGAGGTACGTCACCGCCGCCGCGACGATCAGCACTAGGAGGTAGGCCCTCACCTCTCGCGCTCACCCTCCGCGGAGTCGGCGGCCTCGGGGGCCGCGGTGTCGGGGGCTGCGCTCTTCGGGGCCGCGCTGTTCGGGGCCGCCTCGTCGGGCCTGGCCTCGGACGGGTCCTCGACGTCTGCCACCTCGCGCAGCGTCGCGAGGCTCAGCGCGCCCGCGCGCACGATCCGCAGCGTCGGGCCTGTCGCGTTGATGATCGTCGAGGCCACCTGCCCCGGCGCCTGCCCGCCGTCGAGGAAGACGGGCACCACTGAGCCGAGCTGGGTGTACGCCTCCTGGACGGTGACAGCCGCAGGGCGGCCGGTCAGGTTGGCGCTGGAGACGGCGAGCGGCCCGGTGCGCCGCAGCACCGCCAGGGCGACGGGGTGGTCGGGCACGCGCAGCGCGACGGTGCCGTGGGTCTCGCCCAGGTCCCAGGCCAGCGAGGGCTGCGCGCGGAGGATCAGGGTCAAGCCGCCGGGCCAGAACGCCTCGGCGAGCTCCCGGGCGCCGTCGGGGATGTCGGTGGCGAGGCCGTCGAGGGTGCGCACATCCGGGATGAGCACCGGCGGCGGCGCCTGCCGCCCACGCCCCTTGGCGTCGAGCAGCGCCTGCACGGCCTCGGGGGTGAACGCGTCGGCGCCCACGCCGTACACAGTGTCGGTGGGCATCACGATGAGCTCGCCACGCGAGATCGTGTGCACCGCCTCGTCGATGGCAGGTCCCCACGTGCTGGGGTCGGTCGCGTCCTTGATGCGGATCAGACTCACGGCTGCGAGTCTCCCATGTCGACGGACCCCTCCACACCGCCGTCGGCCCGTCGGCGGGCCAGGACCATGCGCGCGCGGCCCGTCAGGTCCACGTCGGTGCGGATGTCGTCGAAGGCGCCCGTCGCGGCGACCATGGCCCGCGCGGCGGCGTCCTGCACCTCGGCGTGCTCCATGACGAGCAGCCCGCCGGGGCGCAGCAGGCGCGCCGCGGCCGCGGTGATCCCGCGCGGCACCTCCAGGCCGTCGGCGCCCAGCCCGTACAGCGCCACCGCCGGGTCGTGCTCCGCGACCTCAGGGTCCACCGGAACGGCTCCCGGCGGCACATACGGCGGGTTCGACACGACGACGTCCACGGAGCCGTCGAGCTCGCGCAGCGCTGTCCGGGCATCGCCGCGCAGCAGCCGGACCCCGGGTGCGACGGCCGCGACGTTGCGGGCCGCCCAGGCGTGCGCGGCGGAGTCGAGCTCCACCGCGTGCACCTCGGCGCCTGGCGCCTCATGGGCCACGGCCAGTGCGATCGCGCCCGAGCCGGTGCACAGATCGACCACCCGGGCGGCGGCGCCGCTCTCCAGCAGCGCGTGCGCCTCGGCGACGGCGTGCTCGGCGACCTGCTCGGTCTCGGGGCGCGGGACGAACACCCCGGGCCCGACGGCGAGCTCGAGCCCGCGGAACGCCGCCATGCCGACCAGGTGCTGCAGCGGCTCGCGCGCGGCCCGCCGTGTGACCAGCCCCGCGAGGCCCTGCGGCGCGGGCCGGCCGAGGATGGCGGCGGACTGCACCTCGCCACGGCTCATCGCCCGGCCGGCCTCCAGGCCCATCAGGTGCGCGGCCAGCAGCTCGGCGTCGACTCGGGGGCTCGGCACGCCCGCTGCCGCGAGCATCTTCTCGGCGGCGCGCAACGCGTCAGGCAGCACGTCGGGCAGCGACTCCATGCTCAGCACGCCTCCATGCTCAGTGCCCCGCGGCCTCGAGCCGCGCCGCCTCGTCGGCCTCGATCGCCGAGCGGACCACGGGATCCAGGTCGCCGTCGAGCACCGCGTCGAGGTTGTAGGCCTTGTAGCCGGTGCGGTGGTCGGCGATGCGGTTCTCGGGGTAGTTGTACGTGCGGATCCGCTCGGAGCGGTCCACGGTGCGCACCTGGGAGCGGCGTGCCTCGCTGGCCGCCGCGGCGGCCTCCTCCTGCTGCGCGGCGAGCAGCCGAGCGCGCAGCACGCGCATCGCCTGCTCGCGGTTCTGCAGCTGGGACTTCTCGTTCTGCATCGAGACGACGATGCCGGTGGGCGCGTGCGTGATCCGCACCGCGGAGTCGGTGGTGTTGACCGACTGCCCACCCGGCCCGGATGAGCGGAACACGTCGATGCGCAGGTCGTTCGGGTCGATCTCGACCTCGCCGGCGTCCTCGGCCTCGGGCAGCACCAGCACGCCCGCCGCCGAGGTGTGGATCCGCCCCTGCGACTCGGTGACCGGCACACGCTGCACGCGGTGCACCCCGCCCTCGTACTTCAGGCTCGCCCACACGCCCTGCGCCGGGTCGGTGACGCCGCGCGACTTCACGGCGACCTGCACGTCCTTGTAGCCGCCCAGGCCGGACTCGGTGCTCTCGATGACCTCGGTGCGCCAGCCGCGCCGCTCCGCGTAGCGCAGGTACATGCGCAGCAGGTCTCCGGCGAACAGGGCGGACTCCTCGCCCCCCTCCCCCGCCTTGATCTCCAGGATCACGTCGCGGACGTCGTCCGGGTCGCGCGGGATGAGCACACGGCGCAGGCGCTCGGCTGCGGCGTCGGCCGCGGCCTGCAGCTCGGGCAGCTCGGCGGCGAACGCGTCGTCGACCTCCGCGAGCTCGGTGGCGTCCGCCAAGTCGTCGGCGGCGGACCGCCATGCCTTGTACGCGGCCACGACCTGGCCAAGCTCGGCGTACCTGCGGCCCAACGTCCGGGCGCGGCCCGCGTCGGCGTGCACATCCGGGTCGGCCAACTGCCGCTCGATCTGCGCGTGCTCCTCGAGAAGGGTCTCAGCGGCCCCGAACTGCTCAGTCATCGCCGGTCTCCTCGTGTCCGTCCAGCCCTCGGGCCCGCCGGTCGGCAGGCACGACAACGCCGGTGGGACAGGACTCGTCGTGACGAGAACTGTCCCACCGGCGCAGGAGGACTAGTTGGCCTTCTTGCCGTAACGCGCCTCGAAGCGGGCCACGCGGCCGCCGGTGTCGAGGATCTTCTGCTTGCCCGTGTAGAACGGGTGGCAGGCGCTGCACACGTCGGCGCGGATCTGGCCGGACGTCTCGGTCGAGCGCGTCGTGAACGTGTTGCCGCACGTGCAGGTCACGGTCGTGACCACGTACGCGGGGTGGATGTCAGACTTCACAGGGATTCTCCTTGACTGGGATGCCTCCGGGTCGGCGAGCGCATGTGCGCCCCCGTGAACCGCAGACCGAGGGGTCATTCTGCCAGAACTGGGCCGCGGTCAGAAATCTTCCCGAACCAACCCCGGCAGGCGCGCGGATGTGCTGACATATAGGGATCCGAAGCCCTATCGCCCTCCCGGGTCGTCGCCGCCGCGCCACCCGCGACCTCGTCTCAGAGAGGCGAGCACGTGCGCCACCGTCGTCCCGCCGTCCTGCTCGTCGCCGTCGTCGCGTTGGCCGCGTGCGGCCCGGCCGCCGAGGAGGAGCAGCCCGTCGACGCCTGGACGGAGCCTGCGTGGTTCGCCGAGCAGGCGCAACAGCGCGAGGGGTACCAGTCGACCCTGCAGTCGTGCTTCGACTCGAAGGGCTGGGAGTTGACGTTCGACACGGACGGCGGGGTGCTGGAGCCGCTATCCCTGGCGGACCGCCCTCGCTTCGAGGCGGACCTCGAGGAGTGCCACCTGCTCGCGGGCTTGCAGATGCCGGATGCCGTCTTCACCGAGGCTGACCTGCGCAGTTGGTACCGGATGGACCTCGACACCGTCGCATGCATCCGCCACGAGGGGCACGACGTGGCCGAGCCGCCCAGCGAGGACGCTTATGTCGAGGCCTCGCTGACGTCTCAGGGTGGAGGCGCACCCGACCCTGAGTCCCTCTGGGGTGGGCCCTACCTCGACCCGGTGATCGTCGACCTTCCGGCTGCGGAGCGGGATGCGCTGCGCCAGGCATGCCCAGAGCGTTGGGCATTCGCGCGGTGAGGACGCGCGCCGCCACCATCGCCGCGTGGTCCGCCGCCGTGGTGCTCGCGGTCGGGGTCGGCGTCGTCGCGGGCCGGGCGACGTTCGTCCCGCCGCGGCCCGAGGCGGCGCCGTCGCCCGTGCAGACGTACACGGTGGCCGATGGCGCTGTCGGCTCCTCCGCCGCGTACACCGCTACCGTCACCTGGCCGACCCGGCCGCTGGGGGTGTTCGCGGGCCAGGGCACGGTGAGAGGAGTCGCGGTGGCCTCCGGGCAGACCGTGGACAGCGGCGACGTGCTGTGGTCGGTCGACCTGCGGCCCGTGGTCGTCGCACGCGGGGACGTGCCCTCGTTCCGTGACCTGGCGTTGGGGATGAGCGGCGCCGACGTCCGCCAGCTCCAAGACCTGCTCGTGGCGCGCGGCCACCTCCGTGGCGCCGTGACCGACCGCTTCACCGCGACGGTCGAGGCAGCGGTGAAGCGCTGGCAGAAGGAGCTCGGGGTCGAGCAGACCGGCGCCGTGATGGCCGGGGACGTCGTGTACGCCACGGACCTCCCCGCGCGAGTCGTCCTGGACGAGGGCGTCACCGCGGGCGCCAGGCTCGAGCCAGGCGCCGAGGCGCTGAGCGCCGCGGACCCGAGTCCCCTGTTCACGCTGGAGATCGGGCTGGACACGCGCGCGGCCGTGCCGCCCACCGGAGCCGCCGTCGAGGTGAGCGTCGACGGGCAGGTGTGGCAGGCGGTCATCGGCGAGGTCCGCGCCTCCGACACGCAGCAGTCGCTCGTCCTCACAGCGCCGGACGGTGGGCCAGTCTGCGGCGAGGGGTGCACTGTGCCGTTCACGACAGACTCCCTGCGGTACCCGGTCAAGGTCATCCTCGCGGCGGAGGTGGCCGGGCCCGTGGTGCCGCTCGCCGCCCTGGGCACCGACGCCTCCGGCGCCTCGTTCCTGGTGGCGCCCTCCGGCGAGCTGGTGCCGGTGTCGGTCCTGGCCACCGACGGGTCGCGGGCCGTGGTGGACGGTGTGCGGCCCGGCGACGTCGTGCGGCTCCTGGGCGCCGAGAGCGGTGGCGAGAAGGATGACCGCGGGGCCGCCGCCGAGCCATCTGGGACAGCGTGAGCACCTCCACCCGCGCCCATGCGCGCCCGTGGCGCATCGAGGTGCGAGATCTGACGTTCTCCTATCGTCGCGGCGCGACCCCGGTGCTCGACGGCGTCGACGCCGTGCTCAAACCGGGCGCCGTCACCGCGCTGACCGGCCCGTCGGGATCGGGCAAGTCGACGCTGCTCTACGTGGTCGCGCTGCTGCTGCGCCCGCACAGCGGCAGCCTGCTCTGGGACGGCCGCCCCGTCGATGGCCTGCCCGACGCCGAGCGCTCACGGCTGCGCGCCGCGCACAGCGGCTTCGTGTTCCAGGACGCGATGCTCGACCCAGCCCGCACGGTACTGGACAACGTGTGCGAGTCGGCGCTGTTCGCGGGCTCCGACTCGCGCGCCGCACGCCGCCGAGCTCGCGGCCTGCTGGAGGAGCTCGGGGTGGGCCACCGGGCGGATCACCGGCCCGGCGAGATCTCCGGTGGGCAGGCGCAGCGGGTCGCGCTGTGCCGGGCCCTCCTCGAGGACCCCGAGGTGATCTTCGCCGACGAGCCCACCGGCAATCTCGACCACGAGTCCGCGGAGGTCGTCTGGCAGACGCTCGAGGCCCGCGCGCGGCAGGGAGCCGTGGTCGCGCTGGCCACGCATGACCGCGAGCTCGTCGCCCGCGCCGACCAGGTCGTCGCGCTCACATGACCGCCCCTGCTCCGGGCACGACCGCGCCCGACCATGACACGGCTGGCTCCCTCCGGCCGCCACCCGGCCCGCACGCGCGCGCCACCCGTGCCGGCCGACCGCGCCCGGCCGCATTGCTGCGCGAGGGGGTGCTCACCGCCCGGGCCCAACCCGTGGCGACGCTCACCGCGACGCTCGTGGTCGCCATGGTGTGCTTCGTCGTGCTCGTCACCACCGGGCGCGCCGCCGCCGCGGAGCGCGCCGTCATCGCCTCGATCGACTCCGTCGGCACCCGCCTGGTGACAACCACCGACAACACGGGATCGGCGGGGATCGATCCGTCAGCGGTCGATGACGTGGCCGGGCTCGCAGGCGTCACGTGGGCGTTGGGGCTGGGACCGGCCGAGGACGTGGCCAATGCTGACCGTCCCTCCGCCATCGGGACGCCCATGCGCGCCTATGTCGGGCCGCTCCCCGACGAGGTCACCGTCACCGCCGGAAGGCTGCCCCGGGCGCCGGGCGAGGCTGTGGTCAGCGCCTCGGCCGCCGCGGCACTCGGACTGCTCGACGGGGTGGGCGCCGTCACGTCGTCAGGCGCTCGCGTCGCAGTCGTCGGGCAGGTGGCGCTGAACGGGCCGCTCGCGACATTCGACGGCAGCGTGCTGCGGCTTGCGGGGCCGGACTCGGACCTGCCGCTGCGCTATCTGTACGTCGTGGTGGACCACGCGGACCAGGCGCCGGACATCGCCCGGGCCATCGAGGCGGTGCTGCCCGTCGCGGAGCCGAGCGCTGTGGAGATCGAGACGTCGGCCGGCGTCCTCGCGTTGCGCGACGTGGTGGCCGGCACCCTGGGCGCCAGCGCGCGCCAGCTCATGGCGGGGGTGCTCGGCGTCGGCCTCGTGCTGACCACCGTGACCATGCTCGGCGCCGTGGCCGGTCGCCGCCGCGAGCTCGGCAGGCGGCGAGCCCTCGGCGCCAGCCGCTCGGCCGTGGTGGTGCTGGTGCTGGCCCAGAGCGCCGTCGCGGGGGTGGCTGGCGTCCTCATCGGCGTCGCCGCCGGGCTCGCCGTGGCGCGATTCATGCTCGACGCGATGCCGTCGGCCGGGTTCGTCCTCGGGGTGGCAGCCCTCGCACTGCTCGTCACGCTCGCCGGATCGGCGCCACCGGCCCTCGCGGCGGCTCTGCGTGATCCGGTGCGCATCTTGCGCGTGCCCTGACGCGCGCGACGCCCAGACGCAGCAGCGCCCGGAGGCCGAAGCCGCCGGGCGCCGCTGTGCTCACACGCTAGATCACGCGAGGGTCAGCTCACGTGTCGCTCGGGCCGCCCGTGCCGGGCGTCGTCTTCTGCACCTGAAGCAGGAACTCGACGTTCGACTTGGTCTCGCGCAGCTTGCCGAGCAGCAGCTCGATCGCCTGCTGCTGGTCGAGGGCCCCCATGACGCGGCGGAGCTTCCAGACGATCTTGAGCTCGTCGGGCGACATGAGGATCTCCTCGCGGCGCGTGCCCGAGGCGTTGACGTCCACCGCAGGGAAGATGCGCTTGTCCGCGAGGGAGCGGGTGAGCCGGAGCTCCATGTTCCCGGTGCCCTTGAACTCCTCGAAGATGACCTCGTCCATCTTGGACCCGGTCTCCACGAGCGCCGAGGCGAGGATCGTGAGCGACCCGCCGTGCTCGATGTTGCGCGCCGCGCCGAAGAACCGCTTGGGCGGGTACAGCGCCGAGGCGTCGACACCACCCGAGAGGATGCGCCCCGAGGCGGGGGCCGCGAGGTTGTAGGCGCGCGACAGGCGGGTCAGCGAGTCGAGCAGCACGACCACGTCCTGGCCCAGCTCGACCAGGCGCTTGGCTCGCTCGATCGCGAGCTCGGCGACGATCGTGTGGTCGGACGCGGGGCGGTCGAACGTCGAGGCGATGACCTCGCCCTTGACCGTCCGCTCCATGTCGGTGACCTCTTCAGGCCGCTCGTCCACGAGCACCACCATGAGGTGGACCTCAGGGTTGTTGGTCGTGATGGCGTTCGCGATCTGCTGCATGATGATCGTCTTCCCGGCCTTCGGCGGCGACACGATCAGGCCACGCTGGCCCTTGCCGATCGGCGCGACGATGTCGATCACGCGCGGGGTGACCTGGCTCGGGTCGTGCTCGAGGCGCAGGCGCTCCTGCGGGTACAGCGGCGTGAGCTTCGAGAACTCGGGGCGCTGACGCGCCTCCTCGGGCGACATGCCGTTGACCGAGTCCAGGCGGACCAGCGCGTTGAACTTCGAGCGCGCGCTGTTGCCCTGCGGCTGCGGGTCGCCCTCACGCGGCTGGCGGACGGCGCCGGTGATCGCGTCACCGCGGCGCAGGCCGGCCTTCTTGACCTGGCCGAGCGAGACGTACACGTCGTTCGCTCCGGGCAGGTAGCCGCTGGTGCGCACGAACGCGTAGCTGTCGAGGATGTCGAGGATCCCCGCGACGGGCAGCAGCACGTCGTCCGCGCTGACCTCGACCTCCTCATAGCCGGCGAGGTCGCCGCCCGGCCCGCGTCCGCCGCGGGAGCGGCCCTTGCCGCGGTCGCGGTCACGGTACCTGTCGCGCGAGCGGCGACGGCGGCCGCCGCGCTCCTCGTCGTCATGCGGGCCGTGCTCGCGCTGCGCGCCGTTCTGGCTTGCGCCCTCACGCTGCTGGGCCTCGCGCTGCTGACCGTCACGCTGCTGACCGTCACGCTGCTGGCCCTGCTGGCCCTCGCGCTGCTGGCGCTGGCCCTGGCCTCCGTCGCGGCTCTGCCCGGCCTGCTCTGCGCGCTGGCGCGCGCCCTCGGCCTGCTCGGCGGCATCCTGGCGCGGCGCGGCCTCGACGGGCGC
>JAEWEI010000268.1 GCA_023389545.1 Actinomycetes bacterium
GTGATCCCGTGGGCGCGTGAGCGCCCTGGAGTCACCTGCGAGCCCCGACACGCAAGGAGCATCACGTGGCACGCGTGAAGCGGGCGGTCAACGCCCAGAAGAAGCGCCGCACTACCCTCGAGCGCGCCAGCGGTTACCGCGGCCAGCGCTCGCGCCTGTACCGCAAGGCGAAGGAGCAGGTCACCCACTCCCTCGTCTACTCCTACCGCGACCGCAAGGCGCGCAAGGGCGACTTCCGCAAGCTGTGGATCCAGCGCATCAACGCGGCCTCGCGCGAGCAGGGCCTGACGTACAACCGCCTGATCCAGGGCCTGCGGCTCGCCGGCATCGAGGTCGACCGCCGCGTGCTCGCCGACCTCGCGGTCAACGACGCGCCCGCGTTCAACGCGCTGGTCGCCGCGGCCAAGGCCGCCCTGCCCGCCGACGTGAACGCGCCCTCCGCTGCGTGATCCACTGACGGCTGCACTCTCGGACGCCCGGCTGATGCCTGAGCTCGCCAACCCCCGCGCTGAGCGGGTCAAGGCGGTTCGGGCGTTGGCCGGGCGTTCCGTGCGTCAGCGCACCGGTCGGTACCTCGTCGAGGGGCCGCAGTCGGTGCGCGAGGCCATCCGATTCGCCGCCGGCCAGGTCCGGGAGGTGTACCTCACGCCCGCTGCGGCGGAGCGGTACGCCGAGATCGTCGTCGACGCGCAGGGCGCGGGCTTGCCCGTGCGGCTCGGCACGGCTGAGGTGCTGGCGGCGATGTCCGCCGACGCGCAGGGTGTCGTGGCGGTGCTCGAGCGACGGCTCGCGAGCCTCGACGAGGTGCTCGCGGCCGGACCCCGGCTGGTGGCCGTGCTGGCGAACGTGCGCGACCCCGGGAACGCGGGGACGGTCATCCGCGCGGCGGACGCGGCGGGCGCCGACGCGGTGGTGCTCGCGGGGGAGAGCGTCGACCCGCTCAACCCCAAGGCTGTCCGCTCCACTGCCGGCTCCCTGTTCCACCTGCCCGTCGTGGCGGGCGTCGCGCTCGCGCCTGCGATCGCCGCGGTGCGCGCCGCGGGTCTGAGGGTGCTCGCGGCTGACGGCGGCGGCGAGCAGGACCTCGACGATCTGCAAGACGCGGTGGCGGGCGACGGCCCGGTCGTGGACGCCCCCGACCTGCGCACGCCCACCGCGTGGCTGTTCGGCAACGAGGCGTGGGGCCTGCGCCCGGAGGACCGCGCGCTGGCCGACGCCGCGGTGCGGGTGCCGATCCGGGGCCGTGCGGAGTCGCTGAACCTGGCGACTGCCGCAACGGTGTGCCTGTACGCGAGCTCCCGCGCACAGCGCTGACCGGGCCCCAACTTTCGAATCATCTCCGGGGTATCGCAGGGGGCCGCGGTGCGTCATCGTGGGCAGATGCGCCTGTTCGCAGCGGTTCGTCCTCCCGAGCATGTGCTCGGCCACCTCGACCTCGCGCTGCGCGCAGTGCAGGAGCGTCAACCGCACGGCCCGGTGGCGGGCGTGCGTTGGGCCCCGCCGGAGAACTGGCATCTGACAGCGGCGTTCTACGGCGACGTCTCCGACGGCATGGCCGACGAGCTCGCGGACGCATTGCGGGTGGGCGCCGCGGGCATCCCGCGTTTCGAGCTGCGGCTGCGCGGCGCGGGGGTGTTCGCGCACCGGACGTTGTGGATCGGCGCGTCAGGTGAGGTGGACGGCATGCGCGCCGTGATCGCCGCGGCGGGCGCCGCCGGGGAGTCGGTGGGAGCGCGGCCCGACGACCGTGTCCGCTCGCGCCCGCACCTCACCGTCGGTCGGATCGGGCAGGCGACGGACGGGCGGGGATGGAGCCGGCGCCACCCTGTGCCCGCGACCTCCCAGGAGAGCGCTGTGGTGCACGCGCTCTCGTTGTACGACGGGCCTGCGTGGCAGGTGGACGAGGTCGTGCTCACGCGGTCTGAGCCGGGCGCCGGCCGGGGCGGAGGGCCGCTGTACACGCCACTCGAGCACCTGCCACTGGGCGCGGCGCCCCGTGAGGGGTGAGGGGGAGCGGCTGCCGCACGCAGACTCCGGGGCGCCGGCGCCGGCATGTGGCAGCATGAGGGCATGTGCGCTCCCACGGCGACGACCGGGTGTGGTCGTCGATTTCTGTGGCCCGTCCTCGGGCCGCGCGGCTGACGCTGCGCACATGATCGCCGCCGGGCTGGGCCCGGTGTCGCGAGCAGGTCCGCAGGGCGGGCACCACTAGACTTTCCTGCTGGTCGTGCGCGGTGCGCCGACCGGTCCGTTCCCGCCTGGAAGGCCCGGATGTCCATCTCTGCCTCACCCCTGTCCCCCCTCGACGCCCCCGGCGTCGAGGCCGCCCTCGCAGACGCGCTGAGCGCGCTCGAGCGCGCCTCCGACCTCGACGAGCTCAAGGCCGCCCGCCTCGAGCACGTGGGGGAGCGCAGCCCGCTCGCCCTGGCGAACCGCGAGATCGGCCAGCTGGCCCCCGCCGACAAGGCCGCCGCGGGCAGGCTCGTCGGCGCGGCCCGCGGCCGGCTCGCGAAGGCCCTGGCCGCGCGCCAGGAGCAGCTCGAGGCCGAGCGCGACGAGCGTGTGCTGGTCGAGGAGTCCGTCGATGTGACGCTCCCGGTCGACCGTCAGGCGCGTGGCGCGCGCCACCCGTTGGAGACGCTCCAGGAGCGGATCGCCGACATCTTCGTGTCGATGGGCTGGGAGATCGCCGACGGGCCCGAGGTCGAGGCCGAGTGGTTCAACTTCGACGCGCTGAACTTCGGCGTCGACCACCCCGCGCGCCAGATGCAGGACACGTTCTTCGTGGACTCCGGCGAGCCGGGGGTGGACTCGCACTTGGTGCTGCGCACGCACACGTCGCCGGTGCAGGCCCGCACGCTGCTGTCCCGTGAGCTGCCGGTGTACATCGCGTGCCCGGGCAAGGTGTTCCGCACCGACGAGCTCGACGCGACGCACACCCCTGTCTTCCACCAGGTCGAGGGCCTGGCGGTCGACAAGGGCCTGACGATGGCCCACCTCAAGGGCACGCTCGACCACTTCGCGCGGTCGATCTTCGGGCCGGACGCCACGACGCGCCTGCGGCCCTCGTTCTTCCCGTTCACCGAGCCCAGCGCGGAGATGGACCTGTGGTTCCCGCAGAAGAAGGGCGGCGCAGGCTGGATCGAGTGGGGCGGCTGCGGGATGGTCAACCCGAACGTGCTGCGCGCGGCGGGCATCGACCCGGACGTCTACACGGGATTCGCGTTCGGCATGGGGATCGAGCGCACGCTGATGCTGCGTCACGGCATCGCTGACATGCACGACATGGTGGAGGGCGACGTGCGCTTCTCCGAGCAGTTCGGGATGGAGATCTGATGCCCCGCATCCCTTTGACGTGGCTCGCGGAGCACGTCGACATTCCCGCCAGCCTGACCGCCGAGCAGCTCGCCGCGGACCTGGTCCGGGTCGGGCTCGAGGAGGAGGCCATCCTCCCCGCCGCCGTGACCGGCCCGCTCGTGGTCGGCGAGGTCGTGGAGCGCACCCCCGAGCCGCAGAAGAACGGCAAGGTCATCAACTGGTGC
>JAEWEI010000284.1 GCA_023389545.1 Actinomycetes bacterium
AGTTCCGGCAGCGCTACGGCGAGCGCGGCGGCAAGGCCGCCGAGAAGAAGGCGGCGCCCGAGTCGCCGGCGCCCGAGGCATCCGACTCCGACGAGTCCTGAGAGGCGGTCCGGCAGGGCGCCGCGCCGGTAGCGGCGCCCCGCCGTGTCCGGACGCTCCCGGATCGACACCTCACCGATGCCTGGAGGTCGCCGGGTGTTGGGGGGGGGGTGGTGAGATCGACGCACGACCGGGATCCCAGGACGGGGAACGATGAGCCACCGCGTAGCCGAGCACCCTCGACCGCATCATGTGCTCTGGCACCTGACCGACACGCATCTGGTGGGTGAGGGCCCGCTGTACGGAGACGTCGACGCGACGGCGCGGCTGCGGCAGGTGCTGGCGGAGGCCGAGGCGTCGGGCATCCGGCCCAACGCGATCGTCGTCACCGGCGATCTGGCCGACAAGGGCGAGCCTGACGCCTACGCGATGCTGCGCACGCTCGTGGACCCCGTCGCGGAGCGGCTCGGCGCGCTCGTCATCTGGGCCATGGGCAACCACGACGACAGGGCCAGCGTCCGCCACGCACTGCTGGGCGAGCCGGCCTCCGATGATCCCGTCGACCGCGTCGACGACGTGGACGGGCTGCGCATCGTCACCCTCGACACCACTGTGCCGGGCCATCACCACGGCGAGGTGAGCCAGGCCCAGCTCAGGTGGCTCGCCGACGTGCTGGCCGAGCCCGCCCCGCACGGCACCATCCTCGCGCTGCACCACCCGCCGGTGCCGAGCGTGCTGGACCTCGCGGTGCTCGTCGAGCTGCGCGACCCGCACCGCCTGGCCGAGGTGCTGCGCGGCTCCGACGTGCGCACGGTGCTCGCGGGGCACCTGCACTACTCGACGACCGCGATGTTCGCGGGCATCCCCGTGTCCGTCGCGTCGGCCACCTGCTACACGCAGGACCTCAACGTCGCGGCGGGCGGCCTGCGGGGACGCGACGGCGCACAGGGCTTCAACCTGGTGCACCTGTACGACGACACGATCGTGCACTCCGTGGTGCCGCTCGGCTCGGGCCTCACGGTGGGGGAGCCCGTGACGCCTGCAGAGTCGGCCCGACGGCTCGCCGCCGCGGGCGTCGTGATCCCGGAGCCGCTCCGCGAACGGCGGGACGCGGGAGCGGACGACCGCTCCCGCGTGCCGGCGACTGTCAGGCGGGGCTGACGGGGTCCCCTTCCACCGGCTTCTCCCACGGCGCCGGGATCGGGTAGTACTGCTCGAGGAACTCGGTCACGGCGCGGGTGCGCAGGTCGGAGTCGATCTCGGGGAAGCTGCCGTCGTTGAGGCAGAAGAAGTCCATCTCCCGCGAGGCCAGCAGCGACGCCATGTCCCCGAGCCCGGCACGCGACGTGGTGTCGACGTACTTGACCCGGGCGTTCTCCTGAGTGACGGCGCGGCCCGTGAGCAGCGCGTAGTAGTGGTAGAGCGAGTTCGTCACGGAGATGTTCGAGCTCGCCCGGAACGGGCTCGCGGCGGTGGCGGCGAACTCGTCGGGGAACTCCGCTTCCAACTCGGCCATGACGCTGCGGCGCAGCGGGGTCGCGGCGTGCTCCAGGTGGCGGGTGGTGACGCGGCCGAAGCGCTCGTTCAGCAGGCGGCGGTTCACGCGCGCGGCGTTCTCGAACCCGCTGCGCGCCTCGTTGTTCTCGCCCAGGCCGATGCGGGTGCTGGCCTCGATGTACTTGGTGACGCCGCCGGGGGAGAAGAACATCGCGGGGCTCACCGCCCGGCCGAAGAACATGTCGTCATTCGAGTACAGGAAGTGCTCGGCGAGGCCCGGGATGTGGTGCAGCTGGGACTCGACTGCCTGCGAGTTGTGCGTGGGCAGCACCGAGGGGTCCGTGAAGAACTCCTCGCTGCGCACGAACATCACCGACGGGTGGTCGGCCAGCCACGCCGGCTTCGGGGAGTCGCTCGCGACGAAGATGCGGCGCACCCACGGGGCGAACATGTGCACCGAGCGCAGCGCGTACCGCAACTCGTCGATCTGCCGGAACCGGGCCTCGGAGTCGTCGCCCTCGCCCACCACGTAGCTCTGCATGCGCGCGGCGCGCGCCTTCTGCCAGGCGCTGTCGGAGCCGTCCACCCAGGAGAACACCAGGTCGATGTCGAAGCCGATGTCCGCCGCGTGCTGGGCGAACATGTTCTCGATCGTGGTCCATGTCCGCCCGTAGCGCTCGACCTCGCCGCGCACCGCCTCGTCGCGGTGGATGGTGCGGCGGGTCAGCGAGTTCTCGATCGGCAGGACGATGTCGTCGTCGCCGAACGCCCACAACTCGATCTGCACGCCGGTGGCGGCGCCGTACCGCAGCCCGCCGTTGAGGCACACCCGCGGCCGGTACAGCCGGAACGCCCGAGCCTTCGACGTGGTGGACAGGGCGCCGTCGGCCACCAGCAGCGTCGGCGCCTTGGCGTCGAGGGGCTTGACGTAGAACGGCTCGTCCGCGCACGCGCTGGCCAGCGCCGCGCGCAGGGCCTTGCGCTGCGCGCGGTCCACGGCGATCACGGGGCGCTCGTCGTTGCCGCGCACCAGCAGGCAGTCGATGCCGGCCGTGTCCAGGGCGTCGCGCACGAACAGCAGGTCCTCGACCATCGCCGCATGCGGTGTGAGGTCGGTGTTGACCAGGCAGTAGCGGCCCTTGAGCAGGACGACGTCGTCGCGCTCGCGGAGTCGGGCGCGGGAGGCGGCGGTGATGGGCAGCGCGGGTTCGACGGCTGCCTCAGGGGGTGCGAGGTACACCTCGCGCGGGGCGGGAACGGTGACGATGGCGAGTCCGATGGTCGATGGGGGGAGGAGGCGCCACGAGCGAAGTCATCAGATCCCATCGGATCGACCACTCCGATGAGGCAGGCTGAGCGTACCTGTCGGTAGACCCCGCGCAACCCCACGTCGACGGCGCCGTTCCCACGCCGACAACGGCCCCCGTCACCTGTCGGACGAGGCCCTCAGGCGGGGCTCAGGCGGGAGCGAACCGCTGCGCGCTGCGCGCCTTCGCCTTGGCTGCCTCGACCTCGCGGTCCTTGGGCGGCGCCGACGTCACCAGGTCGTCCAGCAGGTGCTGGGT
>JAEWEI010000302.1 GCA_023389545.1 Actinomycetes bacterium
CATGCCGCGCATCGTCGTCCCCTCGGTGCCGCCCGAGCTCTCGTACTTCTCGACCTGCTGGGCGGCCCAGGATGTGGGGCTGGGCTCGTACTCACCGATCAGAGGCATGCCCCCTCCCTACTCCCCCCTCGCCCGTCTTGTCCATGCCCGTTCCGTCAGCCGATGGCTGGCGCTCGCCGCAGACTCCCGGGTGACACGCCGTACTCGCGGCGGAACGCGCGGCAGAACGCCGCCTCGGACAGGTATCCGACCTGCCGCGCGATCACGGGGAGCGGCTCGGCGCCGGTGGTGAGGTGGTCGTGCGCGACCTGCAGGCGCCAGGTGGTGACGTACCGCATGGGCGGCACGCCGACCAGCTCGGCGAACCGGGCGGCGAATGCGGAGCGGGACATGCGCGCCTCGCGGGCGAGCACGTGCAGCGACCAGGGGAGCTCGGGCGCGTGGTGCACGGCGCCGAGCACCCGGCCCACGTGTGGGTCGCGTAGCGCCGCGAGCCAGCCGAGCCGCGCCTCGGGGGCGTGGTCGAGCCATGAGCGCATGAGCTGCACGACGAGCACGTCGGCGAGCCGGGTCATGACGGTCTCGCCGCCCGGGCGGCTGGTCTCGGCCTCGGCGGCGACGATGCGGAGCACGTCGTGGAAGGCCCCGGCTGCCGCGTCTCCCCAGGAGTCGACCTGGATCACCTCGGGGAGCTGCTCGACGAGCCGGCGAGTGCTCGCGCTCTCGACGCAAAGCACCGCGTAGGTCACACGGGCCAGGGCGCCGCCGCCGTCGACCCGCATCACCTCGTACCGCTCGCTCACCTGGTCCACGGGGATCTCGAAGAGCGGCGCCACCGGGGCGCCTGCGGCGCTGCGCATCGTGTGGGCGGCGCCGCGGGTGAGGAGCGCGACGGAGCCGGCGTCGAGGGTGCGCGGCGCGGTCCCGTCGGTCTCGAGCACGCACCGTCCGGCGGTGACCACCACGAGCACCATGCACGAGTCGAGTGGCGGCACCTCGACCCCCCAGGGCGCCGTGAGCTCGGCCCGGCAGTACAGGGTGCCGGTCAGCCGCAGCAGGTGCAGCGACTCGCCGAGCGGATCGGCGGCAGGCAGCGGGCGCGGCGGCTGGGGCACTCTGCGACTTTCGCATGCGGGTGTGCCGGCCATCCAGGCGTGTGGACGAACGGCATATGGCGCCGGACGCCCGGCGATGGCGCGGCTTCCGGCCCAGCGGCGACGGTGGAGAGGCGGGGACGTCATCCCGGCGCCACCCCACACCATCGCAGGAGGCATCTCATGCAGAGCTCGAACCTGGCCGTGATCGGGGCGACCGGCACCACCGGCCGCCGCATCGTCGAGCGGCTCACTGCCCTCGGCCACGAGGTCCGCCCGCTGTCCCGGCGCACTGCCGTGCCGTTCGACTGGGACGAGCAGGCCACCTGGCCCGATGCCCTCGCCGGCGTGCGCGGGCTGTACGTGTCGTACTACCCGGACCTCGCCGCTCCCGAGGCCCCCGCGGCGATCGAGGCGCTCACCGGTGTCGCACGCGAGGCGGGTGTCGAGCGCATCGTCCTGCTCGCGGGCCGCGGCGAGGCGGGCGCCCAACGCTGCGAGGACATCGTCCGCGCCTCCGGGATCAACCACACGATCGTGCGGGCGAGCTGGTTCACGCAGAACTTCACCGAGGGGCAGCTCCGTAACGCGGTGCTCGGCGGTGTGGTGGCCCTGCCGGCCGGCGACGTCCGCGAGCCGTTCGTGGACGCGGACGACATCGCCGATGTCGCCGTCGCCGCGCTCACCGAACCGCACCACAGCGGGCGCGTCTACGAGCTCACCGGGCCTCGGCTGCTCTCCTTCGACGCGGCAGCCCACGAGATCAGCGCTGTCACGGGCGCTCCCCTGGCGTACTTGCCCATCGACCCCGAGGCGTTCCGGCAGGCGCTCACCGAGCAGGTGGGAGCCGCGCACGCGGACCTGATGACGGGCCTGTGCGTCGAGGTGTTCGACGGCCGCAACGCGTCGCTGGCCCACGGCGTGCAGGACGCGTTGGGCCGCGAGCCCCGGGACTTCGCCGACGTGTGCCGCGCTGCGGCGACTGCCGGGGCGTGGGGCTGATGAGCGCCCTCGCGGGGCGCCAGACCACACGCGTCGTGCTGGTCGGAGCGGGCGCCGTCGCGGTGATCGTGGGCGATGCTGGGCTGCTGGCGCCGGACGCGTTCCACGAGGCGTCGGGCGTGGTCGTCGGCGGCGACGCCGGCCTGCGGAGCGAGCTCCGTGGGGGCTCTGCCGTCGTGCTCGCCACCGGGCTGCTGCTGCTCGCCGCGGTGCCCCGGCCCCGCCTGACCAGGCCAGCGCTGCTCGCCGGAGGACTCCTGTACCTGTCCTACGCGGCGGGCCGCACGATCGGGCTCGTGGTCGACGGGCCACCCGGTCGGGGCCTCGCGGCGGCCGGGGCGGTCGAGCTCGCGCTCGGCGTCGCGTGCGCCTGGTCCGCGGCGGGGCAACCGAGCCCAGTGGCCGCTCCCCCGTGGTCGGGGCGCACGGCCAGCGGGTCGCGCCGCTGACGTCGGCCCCGGGAAGGCGGCAGTCACGCGCGGCCGGTTTCCCGCTGGGCGAACAGGGCGCCAGACCTGGAATGCCCGCGCGGGGCCGGCCGTTCGAATGGCATCGCCCCGCGGACCCGCTCCGCGCGGCGGAGCACCGATCACCGCAGCGAAACGAGGTCCCCATGACTGCTCCCACCCTCGAGACGTCCGCCCCCGCCGCGCTGACCCGCCGTGACCGCTGCGACCGCTGCGGCGCGCAGGCGTACGTCCGGGCGACGCTCCCGGCCACCGACGGCCTGGAGCTGCTGTTCTGCGGCCACCACTTCCGCACGTTCGAGCCCGGCCTCGTCGCCTCGGGCGCGACGATCCATGACGAGCGGCACCGCATCGCGCAGACCACTGACGACTGACCACCGCAGACGGCCGACGCCCCCGGATCCTGTGACGGGTCCGGGGGCGTTGCTGTGCCCGGGGGTGTGACCGGTTAGCTGAAGCCGACCACGCGCTGCGCGACGCGGTAGGCCAGCACCGACACCCGTCGGCCGGCTGGCCCCGGCAGGTTGCTGACCTGGCCGTACACGCTCCATCGCACGCGGCGGTACAGCCATGGGTCGGCGGCGCGCAGCTCGCGCCACAGCCGCTCCTTCTCGGCGAGGCTCTGCCGGGTGTTGGCGCGGATGAGCAGGATGGATGAGACGGCGCAGATGATGGCCGTGTAGTGCAGCAGGTACGCGCGCAGCCGCCGATCGGCCACCGGGGTGGTGCGGACGTGCTCGAGCATCATCCAGTTGACGCGGAGCTGTAGGTCGATGCGCCGCAGCATCACGGCCTCGTGCACCGACTGGTCCTCGCGCCCGATGAAGTACCGGTACAGGTCCACGTCCAGGTAGTACAGGGTCCGCACATGCCCCAACGGCACGAACGCGTACAGGGAGTCCACGTAGAACGTGTGCTCGGGCAGCCGCAGCCCCGCCTCGCGCAGCACCTGCGTGCGGTAGATCAGCGCGTGCATCATCAGGTACTGCCGCTTGGCGAACCGGCGCGTCTGGGACCAGGTGAGCTCGCGCCCGCGCGGCAGCGCCCCGCGGTACCGCACGGCGGTCTTGGTGCGCTTGCCGACCTTCTCGTACACGAAGTTCGACACCAGCAGGTCCACGGGGCGCCCGCCCGCGACGAACCCGCGCAGCGTCGCCAGCACCTGCGCGAACGCGTCCCGATCCAGCCAGTCGTCCGCGTCCACGACCTTCAAGTACGCGCCACGGGCGTGCGCCAGGCCCGTGTTGATCGCCGATCCGTGCCCGCCATTCGGCTTGCTCAGCAGGCGCACCCACCCGGGGAACCGGTCGACATACTCCTGGGCCAGCGCCGCCGTGCCGTCCGCCGACCCGTCGTCGACGACCAGGACCTCGACATCGGGCCCGAACCCGGTCAACGAGTCCAGCGCCCGCCCCACATAGGCCTCCGCGTTGTACGCCGGGACCACGACGGTGAGCAGCGGCACGTGGCCCGTCATGCGCGCACCCGGCGGACGACCCGCACCGTGCCGATCATCAGCAGCACGCCCACGGCGGCGCTCAGCGCGATCTGCCAGTAGCGCCACGCCGGAGGCGTGTACTCGAGTTCCGCGCCCGGCGCGATCCCGTTCATCGCGTTCGAGTTCGCGACGGTGAACAGGATGTGGTGCGTCGCCTGGCGGAGGTTCGAGACGGCCTCGGCGCTGGTGGTGTCGGCTAGAGCCTTCATCGGCTGGAACGTGAGCATCAGGTCGGAGCCCGCGCTGATGCCCTGGTCCGGCGACATGTGCCCGTAGAGGTTGAAGTCGGTGATCGCCATGCCGCGGAAGCCCCACTCGTCCCGCAGGACGGCGCCCATGAGCGCCTCGG
>JAEWEI010000329.1 GCA_023389545.1 Actinomycetes bacterium
CATCCTCGAGGCGTGCGAGCTCAGCCTTGAGCCGGTCGTAGGCCTCCTGCGTCAACCAGGTGGCCTGAGTCGTCTCGGTCACGATCGCTCCTTCCTTGCAACATCGGGGGTGCACGCGTCCGGGCACTGAACCTGTGATCGAGTGAGGTTGTGCCTTCTCGCTCGGTCGCGTCGACCTGTGGTCACGCCTGACCGTCGTGGCGCGTGAATCGTCCAGGATAGCAAGGCCCAGGTCCATTCTGAGCGCTGGCGTGCCCGTTTCTTCGCGGCGCCGCACCGCTTTCGCGCGGCGCCTTCCAGCGCGAACCTGGCCTGCGGGGGGTCAGGGAGGTCAGGGCGTGGTGTCGGTGTCCACGACCCGGCACGAGGTGACCTCGGCTGCCGTGGCGAGCTCGGCGGTGGGTATCGGCTCGCTCACCCGCACCGTGCGGCGCTTCGAGGGCTCCACCACGATGTCGCGCACGCCGACCTCGGCATAGGCGACGTTCAGCGCGTGCACGGCGCACGCCACCGTCACACCCGGCCCACGGGTCACGTCGAACGTGATGTCCGTGTTGTCGTCGCCGGTGACGGAGAACCCCACGGTGGACCACTGGACCGGGTCCCGCAGCACGCCCATGCCAGTCCACACGCCCACCGGCACGGCGATGGCCGTGAGCACAGCGGCGGGGATCGCCCAGCGGGGCCAGCGGCGTGCGCGCGGCTCGGGGCCATAACGGCCGACGGGCGGCCGGGTCGGGGTCGACTCGCTCACAGCAGGGCTCCTCGCGGGGGCTCGGGGCGCCGGATGGCGCCAGCGTGCGCGATCATTGTCTCTCGCCCGCCGCGCGCCGAGCGCCGGGTCGTCCCACAGGAGGTTGCGGTGACCGCAGAACGGCTGCGCCTGATGGCGGTGCACGCCCATCCCGACGACGAGTCGAGCAAGGGCGCCGCGTCGATGGCCCGGTACGCGGCGGAGGGCGTCGACGTGCTGGTCGTGACGTGCACCGGCGGTGAGCGTGGCGACGTGCTCAACCCGCACTACCCGCCCGTCACCGGCGGCCCCGCCGAGATGAACACCATCCGCCGCGCCGAGATGGCCGCCGCCGCGCAGGCCCTCGGCGTCCGCCAGCAGTGGCTCGGCTTCGTGGACTCGGGCCTGCCCGAGGGCGACCCGTTGCCGCCCCTGCCCGAGGGCTGCTTCGCGCTCGTCCCGCTGGAGGAGGCCGCCGAGCCGCTCGTCCGGCTGGTGCGCGAGTTCCGGCCGCACGTCATCACCACGTACGACCCCACGGGCGGCTACCCGCACCCGGACCACATCATGACCCACCGGGTCTCCGCGGAGGCCTTCGCCGCGGCGGGCGACCCCGAGCGCTACCGCGACGCGGGCGAGCCCTGGACGCCGCTCAAGCTGTACTACAACCACGGGTTCTCGATGGAGCGGATACGCGCCGCCCACGAGGCGCTGCTCGCGCTGGGCCAGGAGTCGCCGTTCGGCGAGTGGGTCGAGTCGCGCGCCGCCCGGGAGATCCCGGAGCGGGAGGTCACCACCCGGATCCAGTGCGCCGACTGGTTCGACGCCCGCGACGAGGCGCTGCGCGCGCACGCCACGCAGATCGACCCCAGCGGGTTCTTCTTCGCGTTCCCGCGCGACATCGAGCGCGAGGTGTGGCCGTTCGAGGAGTACGAGCTCGCGGAGTCCCGCGTGCCGACGACGTTGCCGGAGGACGACCTGTTCGCCGGCGTGCGAGAGGTGGCCGAGTGAACGTCCCCGCCATGCTGGTGCTGGCCGTCAGCCCGTCCCCGTCGCCGACGTCCGCAGCCGCCGGGTCGCAGGCCGGCTCGCCCGGCATCCTCGGGTTCATCGTGACGTTCGCCGTCGCGCTGGCCGCGATCGGCCTGTTCTTCGGCCTGACCCGCCAGCTGCGCCGGATGGAGCACCGCGCCGAGCAGATGGGCCTCGAGGGTCGCCGTCGCGTGGACGGCCCGTGGCCGGGCGCAGCCGAGCCGGCAGCCGAGGGCGCTGGCGGGGTGGCCGGCGGGCTGGCTGGCGGCGAGGTGCCTGAGGACCAGGTTTCGGAGGCCCGAGCGCCTGAGGCCCACGGCGCGGACGAGACAGGCCCCGTCCGGCCATGAGCCAGGGCGGCGTGGCGCGGCAGTCCCGGTGGCGGCCATGAGCGGGCGGATCGACCCGCCCACACGCCCCGCCGTCCGCGTCACGCTCGGCCAGCTCTCGGTCAGCGCGGACCACGCCGCCAATCGGATCGCCGTGGTGGACGCGCTGCGCGCCGCCGCTCGCGCGCGCGCCGACCTGCTGGTGCTCCCCGAGTACGCCTCGGGCTTCGACCCGCGAGGTGTCGGCCCCGAGCACGCGGAGCCGCTGCACGGCCCATTCGTCACCACGTTGCGCGAGCACGCCGCGAAATCGGGCGTCGCCGTGGTGGCGGGGGCCATGCTGCCCGGCGCCACGCCCGCGCGCGGGGTCAATGCGGTGGTCGCGGTGGACCGGACGGGGGCGCTGGTGGGCATGTACCGCAAGGTGCACCTGTACGACGCGTTCGGGCACCGCGAGTCGGACCGGTTGGAGGCGGGACCCGCGGACGCGCCGCCGCTGCTGCTGGACATCGGCGGGCTGCGGTTCGGCGTGCTGACCTGCTACGACCTGCGTTTCCCGGAGTCGGCCCGCAGGCTGGTGGACGCGGGCGCCCAGGTGCTGGTGGTGCCCGCGGCCTGGGCGGCGGGGGAGCTCAAGGCGCTGCACTGGCGCACGCTCGCCATCGCGCGGGCGATCGAGAACACCGCGGCGGTGGTGGCTGTGGGGCAGGCCGGGCGTGGTGTCGTCGGCCGCTCGTTGCTGGTCGCGCCCGACGGCGTGGTGGGTCTGGAGCTGGACGACCAGCCGGGCATCCGCACGGCCGACATCGACGGCGCCGCGCTGGCGGCGGTGCGCGAGCGCAACCCGTCGCTGCGCCACCGCCGGTACGGGGTGGTCCCGCTCGACTGAGCGGCGTGCGCGCTGTGCCGCGTGCCCGCTGTGCCGCGCGGCCGGGCGTTAGGCGGTGGCGTGCGACGCGATGGCCACCGCGACGTAGGTGCAGGTGAAGCCGACGATCGTCAGCGCGTGGAAGACCTCGTGGAACCCGAACCAGCGCGGGCTGGGGTTGGGCCGCTTGAGCGCGTAGACGACGGCGCCCGCGATGTACGCGACGCCGCAGGCGATGATCAGCCAGACGGCGGCGACGCCCCCCGGCGCCGCCCAGAACTGCGGCAGGAAGCCCAGCGCCACGCAGCCCAGGGCCACGTAGATGGGGGTGTAGACCCACCGG
This sequence comes from Actinomycetes bacterium, assembly GCA_023389545.1. Classification (GTDB taxonomy): domain Bacteria; phylum Actinomycetota; class Actinomycetes; order Actinomycetales; family Cellulomonadaceae; genus Cellulomonas_A. Next base: position 3,306 of record JAEWEI010000329.1, read on the forward strand.
GGCGCCCCGAGCCACAGGACGCGCGCCAGCAGCCCCAGCACGGCTCCGGACCACACGACGATCAGCAGGATGTCGCGGGTGCGCGGCGGCAGCAGGAGGGCCGCCAACGGGGTGTAGGTGCCCGCGATGATGAGGAAGATGTTGGAGTGGTCCAGGCGGCGCAGCACCCCGGTCACGCGGGGCGACCAGGTGCCCCGGTGGTAGACGGCGCTGGTGCCGAACAGCAGGATCGACGTGATGCCGAACACCGTGCAGGACCAGCGGGCGGTGGCGGTCGGCGCCGTGGCCACCAGGACGATCGACGCGACGAGGACCAGCGGGAACATCCCGGCGTGGAGCCATCCGCGTAGGCGTGGCTTGATCGCGGTGGCAACGTCCTCGGCTGTCTGGGGGATGTCCACGGGGGTCCGTCCTGTGCGTGCCATGCGGTGGGGCGTCTGGGCAGGTGGAGCATAACTTACGAGACCGTAGGTTACGTGGGCGTAGGTAGTGGTCGATGTGGGGCGGATCGGTCATCGACAGGTCATGGGGCGAGTACCGTGTGTGCCCGGAAGAGCCTCAGCACCCTCGAAGGAGCGTTCTGCGCGTGCGCCTGCCCCATCTGCTCTACGGCCTGTACGAGCGACGCATCGCCGCCTCGCTCTCGCCGGGGCAGGTGCCGCGCCATGTCGGCGTCATCCTCGACGGCAACCGGCGCTGGGCCCGCACCGTGGGAGCCTCCGCCGCGACTGGCCACCAGCGCGGCGCGGACAAGATCTCCGACCTGCTCACCTGGAGCGAGGAGATCGGCGTCGAGGTCGTCACGCTGTGGATGCTCTCCACGGACAACCTCTCCCGGTCCGCCGAGGAGCTGACGGCGCTGCTCGGGATCATCGAGGACGCCGTTCGCGACCTGGCCAGCACCGGCCGCTGGCGCGTGCAAGCCGTCGGCTCCCTCGACCTGCTGCCCGCTCCCACCGTGCAGGCCCTCAAGGACGCCGAGGCCAGCACGCGCGACGTCACGGGGCTGCACGTCAACGTCGCCGTCGGCTACGGGGGCCGTCACGAGATCACCGACGCGGTCCGCTCCATCCTGCGCGAGCACGCCCAAGCCGGCACCAGCCTCGACGAGCTGGCCGGCTCCCTGACCGTCGAGCACATCGCCGAGCACCTCTACACCAAGGGCCAGCCCGACCCCGATCTCGTCATCCGCACGTCAGGGGAGCAGCGGCTCGGCGGATTCCTGCTGTGGCAGAGCGCGCACTCCGAGTACTACTTCTGCGAGGCGTACTGGCCCGACTTCCGCCGGGTCGACTTCCTGCGAGCGGTGCGCGCCTACGCCGCCCGGGAGCGCCGGCTCGGCCGCTGACCGAGGCGCGCGCCCGACGCCTGCGAGCGGTCGGCCACGATCCGGTGAACATCGCCTGACAGGCACGCGTGTCGGGGTCGAACCGGATCAGACCGGGCGTAACGTTCGCCGGGAAGGACGGCATCCGCCGTCCCCGGGAGGCCAGCCTATGGAGCACGAGCTCCAGGAGGAGGGCCGGATCCGGCCCTCGCGGCCGACCGACCTCGTCCCGTCACCTCGCGTCGCCCGCCGCCCGCGCCCAGGGCCGAGCGGGACGAGGTGCCCGATGCGGCGCCGCTGAGGCGCCGGAGGGAGCCTGCCGTGGTCAAGCAAGAGCTGCGAGTCCCCGCCCCGACGAGCCAGGGGAGCGCCCCGGCTGACGACCACCGGCGCACGCATGTGCTCGACACCTCCGTCCTGCTCGCCGACCCGCACGCCATCGGGCGGTTCGCGGAGCACGACGTGGTGCTGCCCGTGGTGGTCGTCACCGAGCTCGAGGGCAAGCGGCACCACGCGGAGCTCGGGTACTTCGCCCGTTCGGCGCTGCGGATGCTCGACGACCTGAGGGCGGCCCACGGGCGGCTGGACGTGCCGATCCCGCTGGGCAGCCTCGGCGGCACGCTGCGCGTCGAGCTCAACCACACCGACCCGGGGGCGCTGCCCGCGGGTTTCCGGCTGGGCGACAACGACTCGCGGATCCTCGCCGTCGCCGCCAACCTCGCCGCCGAGGGCCGTGACGTCACAGTCGTCTCGAAGGACCTGCCGATGCGGGTCAAGGCCTCGGCGCTCGGGCTGCGCGCCGAGGAGTACCGGGCCGAGCTCGCGGTCGACTCCGGCTGGACCGGGATGGACGCGCTCGACGTGTCCGAGCAGGACATGGCCCGCCTGTGGGACGAGGAGGGCATCGCCCTGGCCGAGCTCGACACGGAACCCGCTTCGCCCGAGCTGCCCTGCCACACCGGCGTGGTGCTGCACTCGCCGCGCGGGTCGGCGCTGGGCCGGGTCACCGCCGACAAGCGCGTGCAGCTCGTGCGTGGCGACCGGGAGGCGTTCGGGCTGCGCGGCCGCAGCGCCGAGCAGCGCATCGCCATCGACCTGCTGCTCGACGAGGCCATCGGCATCGTGTCCCTCGGCGGCCGGGCGGGGACGGGCAAGTCGGCGCTGGCCCTGTGCGCGGGCCTTGAGGCAGTGCTCGAGCGCCGCCAGCACCGCAAGGTGATGGTGTTCCGGCCGCTGTACGCGGTGGGCGGCCAAGACCTCGGCTACCTGCCCGGCACCGAGGCCGAGAAGATGGGCCCGTGGGCGCAAGCCGTCTTCGACACCCTCGGCGCGCTGGTCAGCCCCGACGTCGTGGCCGAGGTGATGGCCCGAGACCTGCTCGAGGTGCTGCCCCTGACCCACATCCGCGGGCGGTCGCTGCACGACGCGTACGTGATCGTCGACGAGGCGCAGTCGCTCGAGCGGAACGTGCTGCTCACCGTGCTGTCCCGCATCGGGCAGGGCTCCCGCGTGGTGCTCACCCACGACGTGGCCCAGCGCGACAACCTGCGCGTGGGGCGCCACGACGGTGTCGCCGCGGTCATCGAGGCGCTCAAGGGGCACCCGCTGTTCGCGCATGTGACGCTCACCCGGTCCGAGCGCTCCCCGGTGGCCGCGCTCGTCACCGAGATGCTGGAAGGCATCGAGGGGTGACCCCTCGCACGTGATGAGGCTGGCGGGCGGTCAGTCGTTGACGAGGCGGCCGTCCGCCAGCCGGATCACACGGTCCGCGAGGTCGATCATCAGCGGGTCGTGGGTGGAGACGATGGCCGTCATGCCCTCGGCCTGCACCACGGCGCGCAGCAGTGCCATCACGGCCAGCCCGGTCTCGGTGTCGAGCTGGCCCGTCGGCTCGTCGGCGATGAGCAGGCGCGGGGAGTTGGCGAGCGCGCGGGCGATAGCGACGCGCTGCTGCTGGCCGCCGGACAGCTCGCCGGGGCGTTGCAGCGTGTGCGCGCCCAGGCCGACCAGGTCGAGCAGCAGGGCCACCCGCTCCTCGCGCACCGCGGCCGGGAGTTTGCGCAGCCGCAGTGGGACGCCCACGTTCTCCGCGGCGGAGAGCACGGGCACGAGGCCGAACGTCTGGAAGATGAACGAGACCACGTCGCGGCGCAGCTCGACGAGGCCCCGCTCGTCGAGCGACGTGACCTCCCGTCCGTCGACCACCACCCGCCCCGCGTCCGGCCTGTCCAGGCCGCCGATGAGGTTCAGCAGGGTCGTCTTGCCTGAGCCGGACTTGCCGACCAGCGCCACGAGCTCGCCGGGCCGCACCGTGAACGACACGTCCTGGACTGCGTGCACGGCAGCGGCGCCGGCGCCGAACGTGCGGCTCACGCCCTGCACGGCGACCATCGGCTCGTCGATGGCCGATCGCGGCGGGGTGGTGGCGGTGCTGGTCACGGCTGCTCCTCGGGGACGACGGGGACGGCGGGGACGGGCTGCGCGCGCGGCCGGTCCGGCCACACCTCGACATGGCTCGACTCGAGCGCGAGCCGCACCCGGTCGCTGAGCTCGAGCACCTCGCGGTACTCACGGGGGAGCTGCACCCGCCCGGCACGGTCGAGCACCGCGTACTCCTCGGCGACCACGGACTCCGAGCCGTGCTCGTCCGTGTGGGTGCGGCGCAGCACCTCGGAGCTGGTGCGGCCATCGCGGATGGAGACCGTGCGCTGCACGTGCTCGCTGACAGACGGGTCGTGCGTGACGACCACCACGGTGACCCCGAGCTCGCGGTTCACGGCGCGCAGCGACTGCAGCACCTCCACCGACGTCGCTGTGTCGAGCTGGCCGGTGGGCTCGTCGGCGAACAGCACCTGCGGCGACGCGGCGAGGGCGACGCCGATCGCCACGCGCTGCTGCTCTCCGCCGGACATCTGCGACGGCAGCCGGGCCGCGCAGTACCCGACCCCCAGCATCTCGAGCAGCTCGGCCGCCCGGGCCCTGCGCTGGCGGCGGCCCACGCCCGCGAGCGCGAGCGGCAGCTCGACATTCTGCGCGGCGTCGAGGTACGGCATGAGGTTGCGCGCGGTCTGCTGCCACACGAACCCGACCATGGTGCGCCGGTACGCGACCCGTTGCCGGGCGGTCATCGCCATCAGGTCCCACGGGCCGACCCGCACGCGCCCGGCGGTGGGGACGTCGAGCCCCGACAGCACCGAGAGCAGCGTCGACTTGCCCGAGCCGGAGGCGCCGATGATCGCGACCTCCTCACCCGCCTCGATGAGCAGGTCCAGACCCTGCAGGGCCTGCACCTCGATGCCCTCCGACTGGTAGATGCGCACCAGGTTGTCGCAGGCGATCAGGGCGTGGCGCCCGAACTCCTCGGGTCGCCGGCGCGCGCGGTCCTCGAGTGCCTCGAGCGCCTCACGGTCGTCGGTCTGAGTGCTCACGTGTCGTCTCCCGTCGTTCGCCCCGCTGTGGTGGTCCTGCGCGCGTGTCCCGCCATGCCCGTCACCCCGTGCTCACCCGTGCTCACCAGTGCCCGTCATCGGATGCCCCTCACCGCTCGCCGACGCGGAGCACGTCGCCGAGCCGCTCGCGGCGCCGCACCGCCGCCTCGACCGCCACGCTCACGGCTAGGGCGAGCACGGTGGCGCCGACGGCGACGGCGACGGATGTCGGGTCGAGGGTGACCGGGCCCGGCCGCAGCTCGCCGGTCAGCGCGGTCAGCCCGAGCGCGCTGTGCAGCGCCACGGGCACTGCCACGCCCACAGCGACCCCGATCAGCAGCGCGGCCACCGTGAGCGGCATGAGCTCCCCGAGGGTGATCCGGCGTGAGAGGCGCGCGTCCAGGCCGAGGGTCCGCAGCGCCGACACCGTGCGGCCCCGCTCGGGTGCGCTGGCCACGACCGTCAACGCGAGCGTGACGGACGCGAACACGGCGAGGACGGCCGCGGACGCCACGAGCAGCGCGAGCAGCCGCGAGCCGAGGGGCGCGCTGCGGGCGTCGGCGAGCCACTCCTCCCGGGTGGTGACGGTCAGCTGGGGGTTGTCGTCGAGGCCCACGGCGGCGATGGCCGCCTCGGCCCCGGGGCCGTCCACCCAGAGCACGTCGGCCGCCACCTGCTCGCCGGACGCCGCGCTGAGCTGGGCGCGGTCGACCACCACGAGCAACTCCCCGGGCGCCCCGAGGTCGGTGACGCCCACCACGTCGAGCTTGATGAAGTCCTCGCCGTGGAAGACGGAGGCCCCCGACTGCGCTGCCACGTCGGCCAGGCCGGGGGAGACCACTGCCTTCGGCGCGCCTGAGCCGCCCGCGGCGCCGAGCAGCCGCAGCTCGCCGCCATACCGCTCGTCGTGCGCGGCCAGCATCCGGTCGAGGTTCGCTGCGTCAGCCGCCAGCACCGTCACCTTGACGTCGGAGCCGCGGTTGAAGCTGCGGTCGGTGGTCTGCTGGGCGGCCGCGGCGGCGCTCACCCCGGGGAGCGCGAGCAACCCGGCGGCGGCGTCGTCGGGCAGGGGGCCGTCGACCCGGGCCTCGGCGCCGACTCGTTGCGCCGCCGCGCGCACCTGGCCGTCGCTGACCGTCGCGGCGATGGAGCCGGAGAACACGACCAGCGCCGTGCAGACAGCCAGTGCCAGCAGGGGCAGGGCCCCGCCGGTCGCCCGGGCGG
>JAEWEI010000342.1 GCA_023389545.1 Actinomycetes bacterium
ACGCTGCGCTGGCTCCAGGAGACCGCGCAGAAGCGCATGGAGGACCTGCTCACCTCCACCTACTCCGACGGCGCGAAGCTCGACGGCGTGCTGTCCCCGTACGACGGCATCTCGCGCGGCATCATCACGGCGCTCCAGAACGCGGGCTACGGCCCCGGCCAGGACGCCGGCCTGCCGATCGTCACCGGCCAGGACGCCGAGATCGCCTCGATCAAGCTCATCAACGACGGCGTGCAGTTCTCGACGATCTTCAAGGACACCCGCAAGCTCGCCAGCCAGGCGGTCATCGCGGCTGAGTCCTACCTCAAGGGCGAGGAGCCCGAGGCGAACGACACCGAGACGTACGACAACAAGGTGAAGATCGTCCCGTCCTACCTCCTCGAGTCGGACATCGTCTACGCCAACAACATCAAGTCGCTGCTCGTGGACTCGGGCTACTGGACCGACGCCCAGGTCGCCAGCGGCCAGGCCTGACGCCAGGCGTCTCGAAGGCGGGTCGGGGGCGCAGGACATCGTGCCCCCGGCCCGCCCGCGAGGTCCCCACTCCGCACGAGCTAGGACGGTCGAGGCCGCATGAGCGACCACATTCTTGAGATGCACTCCATCACCAAGACGTTCCCCGGGGTCAAGGCCCTGCAGGACGTCACCCTGAACGTCGAGCGCGGCGAGATCCACGCCATCTGCGGCGAGAACGAGGCCGGCAAGTCCACCTTGATGAAGGTGCTGTCCGGCGTGTACCCCGCAGGGACCTATGACGGCGAGATCGTGTTCGACGGGGAGAAGGTCGAGTTCGGCTCGATCAACGACTCCGAGGACAAGGGGATCGTCATCATCCACCAGGAGCTCGCCCTGGTGCCGTTCCTCTCCGTCGCCGAGAACATCTTCCTCGGCAACGAGCGCTCCGCGCGCGGCCTCATCGACTGGAACAAGGCCAACGCCGACGCGGCCGAGCTGCTCGCGCGGGTGGGGCTCGACGAGCTCCCCGTGACGCCCGTCGGCCAGCTCGGCGTGGGCAAGCAGCAGCTCATCGAGATCGCCAAGGCGCTGTCCAAGCGCGTCAAGCTGCTGATCCTCGACGAGCCGACCGCCGCGCTCAACGACTCCGACTCCGAGCACCTGCTCAGCCTGCTGCGCCAGCTCAAGGAGCAGGGCATCACCTCGATCATGATCTCCCACAAGCTCGGGGAGATCGCGTCCATCGCGGACTCGACCACGATCATCCGCGACGGGCGCACCATCGAGACGCTGGACATGCGCGGCGGCGGCGTCACGCAGGAGCGGATCATCAAGGGGATGGTCGGCCGCGACCTCGACCAGCGGTACCCCGACCACATCTCGAACGTGGGCGACGAGGTGCTGCGCGTCGAGGACTGGACCGTGCACCACCCGACCCAGCCGGGCCGCGTCGTGGTGGACGGCGCCAGCCTGAACGTGCGCGCGGGCGAGATCGTCGGCATCGCGGGACTGATGGGCGCCGGGCGCACCGAGCTGGCGATGAGCCTGTTCGGCCGCAGCTACGGCCGCGACATCAGCGGGAGGGTCTTCCTGCGCGGCAAGGAGATCCGCACCCGCACCGTCTCCGAGGCCATCGGGCACGGCATCGCGTACGCCACCGAGGACCGCAAGAAGTACGGCCTCAACCTCATCGAGGACATCCGCCGTAACGTGTCCGCCGCGAGCCTGGACAAGCTGTCCCAGGGCGGCTGGGTCAACGGCAACGAAGAGGTCAAGGTCGCCGAGGACTACCGGCGCGAGATGAACATCAAGGCGCCCACGGTCATGGCCCTCGCGGGCAAGCTGTCCGGCGGGAACCAGCAGAAGGTCGTGCTCAGCAAGTGGATCCACACCGACCCTGACGTGCTGATCCTCGACGAGCCCACGCGCGGCATCGACGTCGGCGCGAAGTACGAGATCTACACGATCATCAACCGCCTCGCGGACGAGGGGAAGGCCGTCATCGTCATCTCCTCCGAGCTTCCCGAGCTGCTCGGCATCTGCGACCGCATCTACGCGTTCTCCGCCGGGCGCGTGACCGGCGAGGTGGCCCGCGAGGACGCGAGCCAGGAGTCCCTCATGCACCTCATGACCATGGACAAGAACGGGGCCGCCCGATGAGCACGATGACGACGCCGACGCCCCCGGAGTCACCGCCCCAGCGCACGGCCTCGACGCTGTCGCTGCGGGAGCGCATGCAGGGGATGGGCGGCAACGTGCGCCAGTACGGCATCCTCGGCGCGCTCGTGGTGATCGTGCTGCTGTTCCAGTTCCTGACCGACGGCAAGCTGCTGCTGCCGAACAACGTGGCCAGCCTGGTCCAGCAGAACGCCTACGTGATGATCCTGGCGATCGGCATGGTCATGGTCATCGTGGCGGGGCACATCGACCTGTCGGTGGGCTCGGTGGTCGCGTTCGTCGGCGCCGTCGTGGGCCTGTCGATGAAGGAGCTGGGGCTGCCGTGGCTGCTCGCGGTGCTGCTCGGCCTGGCCGTCGGCGCGGCCGTGGGCGCCTGGCAGGGCTACTGGGTCGCGTATGTGGGGATCCCCGCGTTCATCGTCACGCTCGCCGGGATGCTGATCTTCCGTGGCCTGGCGATCGTGCTGGTGGGCGTGACGGTCTCGGGGTTCCCGCAGCCGTTCGTGGACATCTCCAACGGGTCCCTGCCCAACGCGCTCGGGTACGTGGCCAACGGGGACGTGGTCACGCTGCTGCTCGGCGTGGTGACCATCGCGGTGATCGTGGCCAGCCAGCTCCGGTCCCGCGCGGCGCTCCGACGCGAGGGCCTCGAGCTCGAGCCGCGCGTGTCGTTCACCATCAAGCTGGTGCTCATCACGGTGGGCATCGGCGCCTTCGCGTGGATCCTGTCGCAGAGCGCCCGAGGCACGCCGATCGTGCTGGTGATCGTCGGGGTGCTGATCCTCGTCTACACGTTCGTCATGGGGCACACAGTGTTCGGGCGGCACATCTACGCGATCGGCGGCAACCGGCAGGCGGCGATCCTCTCGGGTGTGGACACCCGCAAGGTGAACTTCGGGATCTTCCTCAACATGGGCCTGCTGACCGGGGTGGCGGCGGTCGTCACCACCTCGCGCGCCGGGGCGTCGGTGGCCGCCGCCGGGCAGAACTACGAGCTCGACGCGATCGCGGCCTGCTTCATCGGCGGGGCCGCCGTCACGGGTGGCATCGGGAAGATCTCCGGCGCCATCATCGGCGCGCTCGTCATGGGCGTGCTCAACATGGGCCTGTCGATCATGTCGGTGGACACCGAGTGGCAGCAAGCGATCAAGGGATTCGTGCTGCTGCTCGCCGTCGCGTTCGACCTGGTCAACAAGCGGCGCGCCGGAACCGGGTGACGTCTAGGCTCCACCACCGTGAGCGAACCCACCTCAGCAGCCCGGCAGCACGAGCCTGCGACGAGCCCGACGGCCCTGTGG
>JAEWEI010000345.1 GCA_023389545.1 Actinomycetes bacterium
GCGCTCGACTCCCCCGATGGCGGCGACGGCCACGGGGCCGGTGCGCGACCGCCCGGCGACGCCCGGTAACGTCCGGGGGGAACCCACGTCCGCACCGGCTCGCCGGCGCATCCGCCCGCCCATCTGGCCCGTCCACGATCGGCGACCGAACAGGAGCACGATGGCCACCTCGTCCGAGTGGATCGCGGGCGCCCGCCCCCGCACCCTGCCCGCAGCCGCCGCGCCGGTGCGGGGGGGCAGGGGCGCCGCCGCGCAACTGGGCGCCGAGAACCTCGTGCGGGGCGCCCTCGCCCTCGGCGTCGCGCTCGCCCTGCAGGTGGGCGTCAACTACGCGAACGACTACTCGGACGGGGTGCGCGGCACCGACACCGACCGGGTGGGCCCGATGCGGCTCACCGCCACCGGGCTCGCGCGCCCGGCGCAGGTCAAGTGGGCGGCCTTCGCGGCCTTCGGCGTCGGCGCGGCGCTGGGCGTCCTGCTGGTGGCCCTGTCCGGGCAGTGGTGGCTGCTCGCGGTGGGCGCCCTGTCGATCGCCGCTGGCTGGTACTACACCGGCGGCTCGCGACCCTACGGCTACCGCGGCCTCGGCGAGGTCGGCGTCTTCGTGTTCTTCGGCCTGGTCGCGGTGCTCGGCACCACCTACACGCAGGCGGGCCGCATCTCCTGGCCCGCCGCCGCCGGAGCCGTCGCGATCGGCCTCATCGCCTGTGCCCTGCTCATGGCCAACAACCTGCGGGATGTGCCCACGGACGTGCTGGTCGGCAAGCGGACCCTGGCCGTCCAGCTCGGCGAGCACCGCGCCCGGCGCGTCTACGCCGCGATGGTGATCCTGCCCATCCTGCTGGGCATGGCCTGCGCCTTCGCGGCGCCGTGGTCGTTGGTCGTGCTGTTCCTGGCGCTGCCCGCCGGGCTCCTCGCCGCCACGGTGCTGCTGGGCGCGCGGGGCATCGCGCTGGTGCCGGTGCTCGTCGGCACCGGGTTCTACGAGCTGGCGTTCGGCGTGCTGCTGGGGATCGGGCTCGCGCTGTAGCGGACGCACCCGATCGCGTCGGCTGGACACGCGCCACGCCCACCCACGGGTGGAGGGTGATCGAGCCCAGGGGTGGACGCGCCGGGACCGGCTCCCGGCAGACGCTGGGGCCATGACCCTCTACGTCCATGGTCGGCGCGCACGATCGAGCCGTCACCGCGCAATCGCCGTGATCGCCGTGCTCGCTGCCGCGCTCGCAGCCGGCGTGCTGCTCGCCCTGCTGCGGGCGGACCCCTCCGGCGCCACCGGGGGAACCGCAGGCGCCACGTCCGCTGGCGCCGTCACACCCCGCTCGGACACCGTCGTCTCAGTGGACGCGGCCGATCCCGCGCTCGCGGCCGATCCCGCGCTCGCGGGCGTCGACACCGAGCTCGCCCGCCGCATCACCGATGCTCAGGCCGCCGCAGCCAATGACGGGGTGGTCCTGACGATCACCTCCGCGAAGCGCTCGGCAGAGGAGCAGCAGGCGCTCGTCGACGCGGCGATCACCAGGCACGGCTCGCACGAGGAGGCGTCCAAGTGGGTGCTTCCGCCGGAGGCGTCGGGCCATGTGCAGGGCCTGGCGGTGGACGTGGGTCCCACCGAGGGGGCGCTGTGGCTGGGCGAGCACGGGCTCGACTTCGGCCTGTGCCGCGTCTACGCCAACGAGATGTGGCACTTCGAGATGCTCCCCGCCGATGAGCCGGCGTGCGCCCCGATGCACGAGGACTCGTCCGGGGGATGGTGACCGTCGGCCTGTGCGGGGCCCGTCGTCACGCCGTGCCGCGCTCGCGCTCTGCCGCGTCGAGGGCGGCGTCCTCGACGTCGGCGTCCCCGGGAGCGGCGGGCCCGGAGCGGGCGGCCCGTGCCTCGGCGCGCCGCGCCAGGTGGCGCGCCGCGGCGTCACGCTGGCTGCCGAGCAGCACATAGGACAGCGCCCACGCGATGACGGCGGCGAACACGATCGCGAGCCACGATCCCATCCCCACCCACACGAGCAGGGCGAGGGCCGCGGCGAAGAGGCCGAGCCTCCACAGGGTGTACGTCACGACTGGCACGCCACCAGGGTATGCCGACAGCGCCCCGCCGGAGGACGGCCTGACGGCCAGTCCAGCGCCGCGCGAACTAGGCTGAGGCGATGCGCAACCTCCTCGCCCTCGCGGCGGTCGCACTCATCGTCTACACGATCTTCGACGTGCTGCGCAGCGAGGACTCCGAACGATTCGGGGTGAACCGGTTCGTCTGCCTGGCGTTCATCGTGGTGCTCCCCGTGGTGGGCTCCATCGCGTGGCTCGTGCTGCGCCAGATGGCCCGGTCCTCGCATGCGGGCCAGCGCCCGGCGGGGGCGCCCCGCTCGACCGGCCCCCTCGCCCCCGACGACGACCCCGAGTTCCTCTGGCGGCTCGAGCAGCAGCGCCGCCGCGCCGACCGCGACAAGGCGGCCGACGAGCGCCCGGACGAGCCCCGTCCCGAGGTCTGATGGCGTGCGGGGCGCGCGGCCCCGCACGTCTCACAGACCCGAGTACGAGTGCAGCCCGCTGGGGATCAGGTTGACCACCGTGAAGTTGGCGATCACCGCGGCGTAGCCGACGAAGACGAAGTACGCGGCCCGGCGCCCGCTCCACCCGCGCGTCGTGCGGGCGTGCAGGTACGCGGCGTACACGACCCACGCCACGAACGTGCCGACCTCCTTGGGGTCCCAGCCCCAGTACCGGCCCCACGCGTGCTCAGCCCAGATCGAGCCACCGACCAGCGCGAACGTCCACCCCACAAAGCCGATGGCGTTGAGGCGGAACGACTGGGCCTCCAGCGCGCGCGGTGAGGGCACCGTGCGGAGCCACGCCCACGCAGGGCCGGTGACACGCCAGCGGTGCAGCGCCCGGCGCAGGCCGTCGGCCCGACGCCAAGGCTGCTCGAGGTGGCTGCGGCCGGACTCGCGGGAGTCCTTGAGCACCTGCAGCGCGGCGGCGGCGAACGCCACCGTGAACACGCCGGTGGCCAGGATGGCGACGCCGACGTGCAGCACCAGCCAGTAGCTGTCCAGGGCGGGCTGCACCGCGTCCGCCTGGATGAAGAAGACCAGGAGCGCGAAGGCGAGGGCCAGCACCGAGATGCCCAGCACGATGACGCCCACGAACGGGATGAACCGTTTGCGCTCGATGAGGACGAGCACCGCGACGGCGGTGAGCACGCCCACGAGCGTGAACTCGTACATGTTGGCCGTGGGCGACCGGCCCGCGGCGACGCCCCGCGCGATGATGCCGGCCAGCAGCAGCAGCCCGCCGAGCAGCGTCGTGGTGCGGGCGATCCCGGAGGCCTTGGAGACGTCCCCGGACGGCAGGTCGTCGACGGCGCTCCCCAGCGCCGTGCCCGATGCGGCCCCGGAGGCCGTCCCGGCGCCGACTGCCACGGGCTCGGGCGCCTCCGCGCGGGAAGCCATCTCGGCCTGGCGGGCGAGTGCGAACGTGTACGCCAGGAGCGCGATCGTCAGTGCGGTCGCGGAGCCCCACACGAGCAACGTGCTCAGGTCGCCGACTGTCATCTCTGGGCCTCTTCTGCGGTTCGTGCCGGGGCGGGGTGGACGGGCGCGTCGTTGCTGGTGGCGTCCGGCGGGCCGGAGGTGCGCTGATCGGGGAGGGCATTGAGCACCCGGTCGAGCTCGTCCTGCAGGCCGACGTCGTCGCTGCGCGCGAGGGCGCCGGCCGTGACCACTGTACGGAGCGGGTTGTCGGCGTCCACCGCGGCGCGGACCCACACCCGGCGGCGCGGCACGAACAGCGACGCGCACAGGCCCGCGATGGCGAGCACCGCGAAGACCAGCAGGTACGGCAGCGCCGGGTCGTGGCGCAGGTCGAGCGCGACGAACCGCGGGACGCTCTCGAAGGTGAGGGTGCCGAGGCCGTCGGGCAGGTCCACTGTCTCGCCGGGGCGCACGTGCAGCGTCACCGGCTGCCCCTCGTCGTCGAGGGCCTGCGTCATGTCGGTGTCGTCGAGCTGGTAGACGTTCTGCGGGATGCCGGTGTCCAGGCCCAGGTCCCCCGCCCACACGGAGAGCACCAACACGGGGTCGCGGGGCTGTGGGTCCACAGACCGCCAGATCGTCTCGGTGAGCTGCTGCGCCGTCGGCAGCAGCGAGCCCACCAGGCCGATCTGCTCCTGGCCGCCGGAGACGTCCGGCACCTTGATGACGCCCTGCGAGGTGTAGACCGTGTCCTGCGGCAGGAACGGCACGGCGCCAGCGAACGCCACCTCGCCCGCGGCGTCCCGCACTACGACCTGGGGCGCGTACCCGTTGCCCTGGAGGTAGACCTTCGCCCCGCCCGCCGTGAGCGGGTGGTTGACCTTGATGGTCGTAGCCTCGGAGTCGGCGCCCGGCTCGTCGAGGGTCACCTCGGCCAGGAAGTCGCGCGACTGCAGCGTCGCCGGGTCGAACCGCGACGTGAAGCGGTCGAGGGTGAGCCGGAACGGCACGAGGCTCTCGGGCTCGAACGCGATGCCGGACTCGAACGTGTCGTAGTCCGTCTGCGCGTTCACGAACGTGCCGCCCTCGACCAGCAGCACCTGGCCGCGGAAGTGCAGCATCTGGCCCGTCGCCACCGACACCAGCAGCCCCACCAGCGCCAGGTGGAAGACGAGGTTGCCCGTCTCGCGCAGGTAGCCGCGCTCGCCCGACACGGACCACACGCCGTGCCGCTCCTCGCGCGCCTCGGTGCGGAAGCGCGGCAGCGGCCCGCCCCCGCGCAACGCCCGCTCGGCGGCGCGCACCACCTGCTCGGGGCTCGCGGACGACTCCGCTGAGCCCTGCGCGGGGAACCTGTCGAACCGGCGCGGAGTGCGCGGCGGACGGGCCCGCAGCGCCCGCAGGTGCACCTTGGCGCGCGGCAGGATGCAGCCCACGAGCGAGACGAACAGCAGCAGGTAGATCGCGGAGAACCACGCCGAGGTGTAGACGTCGAAGAACCCGAGCCGCTCGAGCCACGGCCCGCTGGCCGGGTGGTCCAGCAGGTACTGCGCGACGTCCGCCGGGGCCTGGGGCCGTTGTGGGAACACCGAGCCGGGCACCGCGGCCACGGCCAGCAGCATGAGCAGCAGCAGCGCGACCCGCATGCTGGTGAGCTGCCGCCACGCCCAGCGCAGCCAGCCCACGGCGCCGAGGCGGGGCAGGGCCACGGGCGCCGACTCGTCGGCCGAGAACGCGTCGTCCAGCCCCTCGGGCGTGTACGTGGGCGTGCGGTCGTCGCTCATCACACCACCGGGATGAAGAGGTCGGGGCCTGTGAGCAGGCCTTGGAGCCAGACCGCCCACGACGCCCACAGGCCGGTGGCCAGCGCCACCCCGAGCACGACGAGCAGCCCGCCGCCGATCCGCGTGACGGCGAGCCGGTGGCGGCGCAGGAACCCGAGGGCGCGGCGGCTGCGCGCGGCGCCGAGGGCGAGGAGCAGGAAGGGCAGTCCGAGGCCGACGCAGAACGCGACGGACAGCACCGCGCCACGCCCGGCGGAGCCGCCGTCGAGGGACAGCGCGGTGATGGCCACGAGCGTCGGGCCGATGCACGGGGTCCAGCCCAGGCCGAAGACGAGCCCGAGCAGCGGCGCGCCCCACAGCCCGGCACGCGGGCTCAGGTGGGGGCGGCGGTCCTGCTGGAGGAACGGCACGAAGCCCATGAACGCCAGGCCCATGAGGATGACGACCACGCCGAGCACGCGGGTGATCCACCCCTGGCCGTCCTGCAGGACGGCGCCGATCGAGCCCGCCAGCACGCCCAGCGCAACAAAGACGAACGTGAATCCCGCGATGAACAGCGCGACGCCGGCCAGCAGCCGACGGCGGTCCGCGGCGGGGGCGGGCGCCGTCGGAGCGGGCGCCGTGGAAGTGAGGGCGTTAGCCGCGGGCGGGCCGGACTGGCCCAGCGGGGCCAGCACCCGGGGCGCCCCGGGCGACGCGACGGTGGCGCCCGACATGCCGCCGAGGTATCCCAGGTAGCCGGGCACCAGGGGAAGCACGCAGGGCGAGGCGAACGCGACGAAGCCCGCCACGAGTGCGACGGGCACCGCGAGCAGCATCGAGCCGGAGAACGCGGTGGTGGCGAACGCCTCGCCGACGTCGGCGGTCAGCATGCCCTGCCCCGCCGCCGCGAGCCCGGCCATCGCCATCTCCGCTGTCACGGTCGTCATGGCTAGGCGGCCTGGCCCTCGGCCAGGACGTCGTCGACGAGCCCGCGCAGCGTGGACGCTTCGACGGCTCCGAGCACGCGCGCGGCGACTCGGCCCTCGCGGTCGAGCACCACAGTGGTGGGCACGGCCTGGACGGGCACGGCGCCCTGCAACTCGGCGATGGCGGCACGGTCGCCGTCGGCGATGCTCGGGTACGGGATCTCGAAGGTGCGCTGGAAGGCCTGCGCGGCGCCCGCGTCGTCGGTGCCGTTGATGCCCAGCACCCGCACCCCCTGCTCGGCGTAGTCGGTGGCGAAGGCGGCCAGGTCGGGGGCCTCGGCGCGGCAGGGCGGGCACGCCGCGTACCAGGTGTTCAGCACGACGACGTCGCCGCGCCACGTGGCCAGGTCGTGCTCGACGCCCTCGAAGTCCGTGCCCACGATGGCGACGGGCTCGGAGCGGTCGCCCTCGGCCCAGGTGCGCGTCGAGCCATCGCCCGACTGGTATCCCTGGTCGGCAACGTCGGTCTCGCCGCCGGTGTCGGCGGCGCCGCAGCCCGCCACGAGCAGCAGGCCCGTGACCACGGCGCCCACGATCGCGGCCCGCCCGCGCAGTCGCCTCATGCTCCGGGCACTCCCGCGACGCCGGGCAGCAGGGCGCCGGCTGGCTCGCTGTAGTCGATGCCCACCAGGCGGTCGTCCTCGAACCGGAGGCTGGTGACGGAGGCGACGGAGCACTCGCGACGGCGCGGGTCGTGCCACAGGCGGCGGTTCTCGAGCGCGCGGCGGGTGACCCAGATGGGGAGCTGGTGGCTGACCAGCACGGCCTCGTGCCCGCGGGCCGCCTCGCGGGCGGTGTCGACGGCGGCGAGCATCCGGTCGACCTGCTCCCGGTAGGGCTCGCCCCAGGACGGGCGGAACGGGTTGCGCAGCAGCGGCCAGTGCCTGGGGTGGCGCAGGGAGCCGTCGCCGACGCCGAAGGTCAGGCCCTCGAACTGGTTGACCGCCTCGAGCAGGTTCGCGTCGACGCCGATCTCCACGCCGAAGGCCGCGGCTATGGGGCCCGCCGTCTCCTGGGCGCGCTGCAGCGGCGACGCGGTGACGACTGTGACGTCGCGTCGTGGGGCCCCGGACTCCCCGGCGAGGTGCGCCGCGACCATGTCGGCCATCGCCCGCCCGCGCTCTGAGAGCCGGAACCCGTCGAGGCGTCCGTAGAGCACGCCGGTGGGGTTGTGCACTTCACCGTGGCGCAGGAGATGGACAGTGGTGGCGACCATGGGACCAGTGTCCCAAACCCGGACGTGTGCTCTGTGCCGTTCCGGTGTGGCGGGGACCACGGCGTGTCGAGGGCCGCGGCGCGTCGGCGTCAGGCTGCGGGGTTCCCGCGCAGCGCGTCGGTGACGGCCTGCATGGCGGATCCGAGCGCGCGGAGCTGCTCGGGGGTGAGCACGTCGACCAGGTGCTCGCGCACTGCTCGGACGTGGCCTGGCGCGGCGGCGACGAGGCGCTGCCAGCCCGCCTCGGTCATGGTGGCGTTGACGCCTCGGGCGTCCTCGCGGCAGGCGGTGCGCTCGACGAGCCCGGCGGCCTCCATGCGGCGGATCGTGTGGGTGAGCCGGCTGCGGGAGTGGGCGAGCCCGTCGGCGAGCTCGGACATGCGCATGGTGCGCCCGGGGGCCTCGGAGAGGCGCACGAGCACCTCGTACTCCCCCAGCGAGAGCCCGGAGTCGGCGTCGAGCTCACGGGCGAGCACGTCGTTGAGCAGCGCGTTGCCGTCGCGGAACGCGCGCCACTGCGCCTGCTGCTCGGTCGAGAGCCAGCGCACCTCGGGCTGGCTGGCCTGGGACGGCGAAGGGCTCGCCACCTGTTCTGTCATGTCTCCTCCGCTCCAAGGATCGGCAGCTCCGGAGCATCTGTTCGTGGTCCAGGGGTTGCGCGTCTGCCGCAAGTCTAGTAGAAATCTCAACTAATCCAATGTTGATCGTTCAACTACGTAGGAGTCTCTCATGAGCACCACGACCACCTCCCTCCCCGCCGGCCTCACCTCGGGCGTCTGGACCATCGACGCGTCGCACTCCGAGGCGGCCTTCGCCGTGCGCCACGCCGGCATCTCGAAGGTGCGCGGCACCGTCGCCATCACCGCCGGCGAGTTGACGGTCGGCGAGGACCTGACCACGAGCTCCGTGACCGCCACGCTCGACCCCGCCACTGTCAGCACCGGCGACGCCGGCCGCGACGGCCACCTGCAGTCCGCCGACTTCTTCGAGGTCGAGACGTACCCGACGTGGACCTTCACCTCCACGTCCGTGCGCGCCGACGGCGGCGACTTCGTCATCGCCGGCGACCTGACGCTGCACGGCGTGACGCAGCCCGTCGAGCTCGCCACCGAGTTCAACGGCACCGCCGTGGACGCCTACGGCAACCTGCGCGCCGGCTTCAGCGCCACCACGACCATCTCCCGCAAGGACTTCGGACTGACCTGGAACGCGGCACTCGAGGCCGGCGGCGTCCTCGTCTCCGACAAGGTCGCGATGACCATCGAGATCTCGGCGATCCGCCAGGCCTGAGCCTCCGCAGCACCCAGCACCCGACGGGGACCGCGCGCCATGCGTGCGGTCCCCGTCAGCGTCAGCGGCCGGCGCCGGATCTGCGATGGTCATGGAACGCGAGGATCTGCAGCTCCGAGCCCAGGTCCACCGATCGCAGGTCCACCCCCACGGGCACCCGGAGCGGACGCGGCGCGAACGACAGGATGCCGCTGATCCCCGCCTCCACCAGGCGGTCGCACACATCCTGGGCGGCCTCGGCCGGGGTCGCGATGACAGCGATGGTGGCTTGCAGCCGGCGAACCGTGTGCGCGAGCTCCTCCAGCGGCTCCACGACGATGCCCGCCGTGCGGGTCCCCACCACCGCCGGGTCGGAGTCCACCAGGCCCACCACCGCGAACCCGCGATCCGGGAAGCCGGAGTAGTGCGCGAGCGCCCTGCCCAGGTTCCCCACGCCGACGATGACCACCCGGCGCTCGCGGGTCAGCCCCAGCGTCGCCTCGAGCTCCGCGCGCAGGCCCCGCACGTCGTAGCCCACCCCGCGCCTGCCGTGGGCGCCCAACAGCGACAGGTCCTTGCGCAGTTGCTCGGGCCGCACCCCGGCCAGCCCGGCGAGCACCCCGGACGGCGCCGTGACCACGCCCCTGGCCACCAGCGTCCCCAGCGCCCGCAGATACCCCGGCAGCCGCGCGATGGTGGCCGGCGGAACCGACCGCTCCTGGCCGCCCCCCGCAGACGATCCCCCCGCACGCGCCGCGGGCATTCCCGTCCTCTGTGGCGGTCGTCCGCCGAGCTCCCCCACCTGGCCCCCTCGTCCTCGAAGCCGCCCAGGCTAGGCGGTCGGCGCCACCACGGCCTAGGACCTCCGGGGGCCGTCGGCCAGCGCCGAGCGCACCCGCTCCTCGTCGATCCGCCAGTACCCCTGGCGGACCCCGTCCACCTCGACGACGGGCACCAGCTCGCCGTACTCCTCGCGCAGCGAGCCGCCATCCGGGCCGGACGCGTCGACGTCGACCTCGGCCCACACCGCCCCCGCCTCGGCGCACACACGACGCACCAGGTCACGGGCGTCATCGCACAGATGGCACCCGGGGCGGGTGAAGAGCCGCACACGGGCGGGAGTCAGATCGGCAGGCGACACGGCACCAGCCTAGGCGCCCTCGTTACAGTGGCCGGGTGCCCGACCAGAACACGCGCGAACCAGCGGACGACGTCACGCCCGCCGGCGGCCCGGCAGCCGAGGGCGACGCCACCGTCGGCGCCTTCTTCGACGTCGACAACACGATCATCCGCGGCGCCAGTGCCTTCCACCTGGCCGTGGGGCTGTACCGGCGCGGGTTCTTCCGCAAGTGGGACATCGTGACGTTCGCGATCCACCAGTCGCGCTACCTGCTGTTCGGCGAGAACAAGAACCAGATCGACGAGGTCCGCGAGCGCGCCCTGGAGATCATGGCCGGGCACTCGGTGGCCGAGGTCGTCGCGATCGCCGAGGACGTGTACGACGAGGTGCTGTGCCTGCGCATCTTCCCGGGCACCCAGAAGCTCCTCGACGAGCACATCGCCGCCGGCCACCAGGTGTGGCTCGTCACCGCCACCCCCGTGGAGATCGGCGAGCTCATCGCCCGCCGGCTCGGCGTCACGGGCGCCATCGGCACCGTCGCCGAGCACCAGAACGGCTTCTACACCGGCCGCCTGGTCGGCGACATGCTGCACGGCAAGGCCAAGGCCAGCGCTGTGCAGGCCATCGCGGACCGTGACGGCATCGACCTGTCCCGCTCGTACGCGTACGGCGACTCCACCCACGACGTGCCGATCCTGTCGAAGGTCGGCAACCCGTGCGCCATCAACCCCGACGCGCGGCTGCGCCGTCACGCCCGCGAGGTGGGCTGGCCCATCCGGGAGTTCCGCGGCAAGCGCCGCGCGGCCCGGCGCGGGGTCAACGCGGCCAGTTTCGCGGGCCTGGTGTGGGCGGCCAGCTTGGTGGTGCGCGCGATCCGGCGCGGCGCCCGCCTCTGAGCCGCTCCGTAGACTGAGGCGTGCCCGTGACCGTCCGCCCTGCCCTGCCCGCCGACGCCGACGCGCTCGCCCGCCTCGCCGCCGTGACGTTCCCGCTCGCGTGCCCGCCGGACTCGACGCCGCAGGCGCAGCAGGCCTTCATCCGCACGGTGCTCTCCGTCGAGCGCTTCACCGACTACCTGGCCGACCCGGCCCGCGTTGTGCTGGTGGCCGACGACCCGGCCGGCGGCGAGCCGCTGGGCTACACGATGCTGGTGGAGGGCGACCCCACGGACGCGGATGTGCGCGCGGCGATCACGCTGCGGCCCAGCATCGAGCTGTCCAAGTGCTACGTGCTGCCCGGCCACCACGGCCAGGGCGTGGCGTCGGAGCTGATGGCGGCGTCACTGCGGGCCGGCCGCGAGCGCGGCGCCGTGGGCATGTGGCTCGGCGTGAAC
>JAEWEI010000403.1 GCA_023389545.1 Actinomycetes bacterium
CTTTCGCCCCGCCCCGGTCCAGCGACGACCCGGGCGGCGCCGTCGTGTACTGGCACGTCGACGACCTGCGGCAGGTCTACGACGATCTGCTGGCACGGGGAGCGACTCCCTTCCAGGAGCCCACGCCACGCGGTGAGGGCTACGTGACCGCGGCGGTCGTGGACCCGTACGGCAACGTGCTAGGCGTGATGTCCAATCCGCACTATCTAGATGTGCTGACGCGGCGCAGCGTGTGAGGGCGCACGTCGAGGCCCGGAGCAGGCGCCCCGGGCCTCGTCGTGCGGGTGCTACGTGGGCGTGTGGGGCTACTTGTAGGTCTCGAACTCGGCGACGCGCGGCGTGCCCGACGCGCTCGTGATCTCGAAGTTGATCTTCTTGAGCGACGTCGCGCCGAAGGAGATCAGGCCGGCCCCGTTGCCGGTGGCCAGGACCGCGCCCGTGTCGTTGTTGACGACCTTCCACGCGCCGATGTTGCCGACGGCGCCGGACGCCTCACGGATGTTGACCTTGGACACCGTGGTGGCCGACCCCCACTTGATCGAGATCCGCCCGGTGGTTCCCGAGGGCGACCAGTAGGTGCTCATGGAGCCGTCATGCGCGTTGCCGTAGCTCGTCCCGCTGGCCTTGCTCGAGCCGTCCGAGCTCGCGCTGATGCTGAGGTTCGTGCCGGTGGGCGGGCTCGTGGTGGGGTTCGACGTCGGGCTCGTGGTGGGGTTCGACGTCGGGCTCGATGTCGGGTTCGACGTCGGGCTGGGCGTCTGTGGCGTGCATGAGCCGTTCGAGACGCGCAGCCCCGTGTTGGCGCCTGCCGTCTGGCGGACGATGTCGGGCACGCAGCTCGCCCCGTCAAGCGAGTAGGAGTACGGGATGCTCACCGTGGTGTTCGAGGTCGGGTTGGGGCCGGCCGGCTGGTTGTCGCCGCTGCGGCTGGACCAGGTCACGTTGTCGAAGATGTTCCCGGCGACCTGCCAGTAGCCGGCCTGGTCGGTGTAGAAGGTGCCGAGGACGTCCTTCGAGTCCTCGAAGTAGTTGTTCTCCACCTTCGCCTTGGCGCCCGCCCGTGAGTTGATGCCCGACTCGTTGAGGCTCACGTAGTGGTTGTTGTAGATGTGCGCGATCCCCCCGCGCAGCAAGGGCGCACGCGAGTCGATGTTCTCGTACTTGTTGTGGTGGAACGTCACGTAGCCGTTCGACCTGTCGCTCTCGCTCGACCCGATGAGGCCGCCACGACCCGAGTTGCGCAGGATGGAGTACGAGAGCGTCACGTACTGCACGTTGTCCTTCATGTCGAACAGGCCGTCGAAGCCCTCCGACTCCCCACCCGACGCCTCCAGCGTCACGTGGTCCACCCAGACGTTGCGGACGCCGCTCTCCATGCCGATGGCGTCGCCGCCGTTGGACGTGGGAGAGCCGGACTTCTTGACGTTCCGGACGGTCACGTTCTGGATGATGATGTTGCTGGACTCCCGGATGTGGATGCCCACCTGGTCGAAGACGGCGCTCCCGACCCCGACGATCGTGACGTTGCTGATCTGCTTGAGCTCGATCACCCCGGCTGCTGTGTTGCAGCTTGCGCCGGAGACCTTCGCCGTGTTGGCGTGGGTGATCGTGCCACTGACCTCGATGGTGATCGGGGTGCTGCTGCTGGCCCGGTTGCACAGGGCCGTGTGGATCGCGGTACCCGTCGTGGCCCTGACTGTCTGCCCGCCGGCGCCGCCGGTGGTCCCGCCGTTGCTGCTCGCGTAGCCGTTGGCGCTGCCGGTCGCCGCCTGGGCTGCTGGCAGGGCCAGGGCAGTCAGGCCGATCGTCGCTGCTAGGGCTGTCGCGGCCCCTGCCGCGAGGGTGCGCACTGCGACTGGTCGTCTCATCGTTGCCTCACATTCGTCATTGAACTGGGGGCATTGCTGGGTGCCTGCCGTGCGTGCGGCGGCTGGTCCGCCGGGTCGGTCCGAGATGGCTCGCCCGATGGCCGGGAACCGGTTTCTCACCCTAGGAGACCGCTTTCCCGGCGCACAAGGACCTAAACCCTTCGTCCTGCTGACGGGTGGGCCGCCCGCGCCGCGGTGCGCGTCCTGCGCTGCGCCCGCGCCAGCCGTCGGCACATGCCCGCGGCGGCAGCGCCGTTCCTCAGCGACGATGCCCGGCGGTGTGGGCCAACACCCGGTCCACCAGCACCCGCCACGCCCGGCGGGGCGGGGCGCCGTGCCCCGCATCAGGCACCACATGCAGGCTGGCCCCCGGGATCTCCGCCGCGAGCGCCCGGGCGTGCGGCAGCGGAAATGCTGGGTCGTCGGCGCCGTGGACGACCAGGGTCGGGGCGCTGATCTCGCCGAGCCGGTCACGCCATCCCGAGCCCGAGTCCATGACGAAGTGGTTCGCCGCCGTCCGCACATCCGTCGCCCGCGCGACAGTGCGCTCGGCGACCACGCGCTGCACGTCGGCCTCGAAGCCGCCGCGCTGATAGGCGCGCTCGGACTCCACGAGATACTCGACCACGTCGGAGGGCTCGGACCAGTCGGGCTCGGGCGGCGCGGGCGTGAACGCGTCGGGCACGGGCAGATCGCGAGCCTCACGCCCCGGGGCGCCGGGCGTGCAGCTCAGCAAGGTGAGCGTCAGCACCCTCTCCGGGCTGCCCAGCGCGGCCAACTGCGCCGCGGAGCCGCCCATCGACAGTCCGACGAGGTGCGCCTGCGCAACCCCCTCGGCGTCGAGGATGCCGATCAGGTCGCCGGCCAGGTCGGGCAGCCCGTATCCAGGCTCGCCCACCGGCCACGTGGCGGACCGCCCGGTGTCCCGCCAGTCGAATCGGATCACCCGCCGCTCCCGCGCGAGCAGGCCGACCAGCTCGTCCGGCCACGCGTCGAGCGAGCAGGCGGCGCCGTGGGCGAGCAGCAGCACGGGCGCCTCGGCCGGACCCGACACGTCCAGGCACAGCGCCACACCACCCACCTCGACCAGACGCTCGGCACGGCTCACCACGCCAGATTCACGCCCCCCGCCGCGATGCGCGACCGCACCCGTCTCACGGCCGGAGCCGCACGAGCCCCGCGTGCGTGGGCGTGAACCCACACGCGCCCTCATAGAACGCCCGCAGGCCCGCCTCGAAGTCGACGTGCAGCCACTCACACCCCGCGGCCGCCGCGTTCTCGCGCGCCACCTCGACCAACCGGACGCCGACCCCCTGCCGACGCGCGCGCGACGCCACCGAGGTGTCCACGACGAAGGCGTGGGCGAGACCGTCCCACGCGACGTTGACGAAGCCCACCAGCCCCGCGTCATCCCGGGCGGTGACCCAGCCGAGGCTCAGGCGCGCTAACCGGCCGTTCCAGTCGTCGGCGACGGGCCGGTGGTCGAACGCCTCGGCGTGCAGGGCGTTGACCTCGTCGTTCGTGAACGGCTCGCGCCATCCGTAGGCGACGGGCGTGGAGGGCGGGCGCATGGCGACACTCTGCCGCGCCTGGCGTCCTGGGTCGCGGGAATTGCCGACCTGCCCCCGCAAGGGCTCAGGCTCCGTGATGACGCTCGCCGGCGTAGCGTCGAATGGGTCACTCGATCAAGGGGGTTGGTACTGATGGCGGGAGTGGAGTCGAAGAGCTTCGACGCGCCTGACGACGTTCGACCATTCACCGGCAATGGCCAGGCGCAGGTCGTGGAGTTGGCTGGCAACACGGTGGTCAAAGCGACGTTCGAACCCGGCTGGCGGTGGTCGGAGAACGTCCGCCCGATCGCCGGCACGGACAGCTGCCAGTCGCCGCACTTCTTCTACGTGATCTCTGGACGGCTGAAGGTGGTGATGGACGACGGCGCCGAGCTGGAGGCCGCGCCCAACGACGTCGTGCGCGTCGAACCAGGCCACGACGCCTGGGTCGTCGGTGACGAGCCATGCGTCTCCGTCGACTTCGGGGCGTCCCCCGCCTACGCCCGCAGGAGCGACGCCTGAGCGCTGCCCACGCACAACGAAGGCCTCGATCCTGGCGGGGATCGAGGCCTTCGTCGTCGCTGTCTCAACGAGTGTCCGGAGGGGGACTTGAACCCCCACGCCCTTTCGGGCACTAGCACCTCAAGCTAGCGCGTCTGCCATTCCGCCACCCGGACAGGTGGACCTTCAAGAGGCCTTGCGGCTCCCTCAGGTGCGGGCAGAAACATAGCATGGCGAGCCGGTCGAGCATGAATCGCGGGTGCGGGGCAGACTGTCCAGGGACAGCATCACCGCAGCGTAGGGCGCTAGATCACCCGATCTCGGGGTGATCCCCGCCACATCGGAGGAGGGCTGATGACGGAGCAGGGCGCATCGGGCGAACGGGCCTCGGCCTCCCCCCGGCACCCTGTGGGCGTGACGTCATCGACGCGGCGCCTCGCGGGCTCCCGCCGGCCCTCCCCCGCCGCCGTCCCGGAGCCCACGGCGCCCCGCTGGCTGATGAACCTCGCCGGCGTCTCGTGGCGGCTGCTGGTGGTGACGGCGGCCATCGCCCTGGTCTTCTACGCCACGTCCCGCGTGCAGCTGCTGTTCATCTCGCTGTTCCTCGCCCTGGTGTTCACGGCGGTGCTGCGCCCGGCGGTGGAGCTGTTCGCGCGGGTGATGCCGCGACCGCTCGCCACGACCTTCGGGCTGCTGGGCGGGGTGCTGATCCTGCTGGGGATGCTCACCTATGTAGGGGTGTCGGTCGCGGGCCAGTGGTCCACGCTGTCCGACCAGTTCTCCAGCGGCATCCAGGACATCATCGACTTCCTCGAGAACAGCTCTCCCTTCCGGATCACCACCGACCAGATCAACGACTGGATCGAGAACGGCCGGACGTGGGTGGAGGAGCACGCCAGCGAGCTCGCCTCGGAGGCCGCGGCTGGCGCCGGGAGCGTGGTGGAGGTCCTGACGGCGCTCGCGCTGGCAACGTTCTGCGCGGTGTTCTTCCTCACCAGCGGCCGGCAGATGTGGGAGTGGTTCCTGGCGCAGCTTCCCCTCGCGGCCCGCAAGTCGTGGAGCGTGGCGGCCAGCGCCGGGTGGTACACGTTCTCCGGGTACACGCGCGGCATCTTGATCATCGCGTTCACCGACGGCCTGCTGGCGTTCATCCTGCTGTCGATCATCGGCGTGCCGTTGGCGGCTCCGCTGGCCGTGCTGGTGCTGATCGGCGCGTTCATCCCGCTGGTGGGCGCGCCCGCGGCGATGGTCATCGCGATGATCGTGGCGCTGGCGGCGAACGGGCCGGTGCAGGCGGCGGTCGTCGGCATCGGGATCGCGCTGATCGGCCAGTTCGAGGGGCATGTGCTGCAGCCGCTGGTGATGGGCAAGCAGGTCGCGCTGCACCCGGTGGTCATCGCCGTGGTGGTGCTGGGCGGCACGTTGACGGCGGGCATCCTCGGGGCCGTCATCGCGGTGCCGCTGGTCGCTGTCGCGTGGACGGTGTTCTCGCGCCTACGAGCCCCCGAGCCCGAGCTGGAGCCCGGGGACGTGCGTGAGCCGTACGAGGCCTACGAGGGCGTGGAGCCCGACGAGGAGTAGGACGCCCCGACCACTAGGCGGGGTCGTCGAGGGCCGCGAGCGCCCGGTCGATCTCCCTGAGCACGCCGGGCCCGGGGCGCCGCAGCGGGGCCGGCAGCGGGCCCACCGCCATGCCGAGCGCCTCCCCCACGGCGTGCACGACGCGCGCGCCGCCGGTCGCGACGAGGTCGGCGAGCGGCTGGAGCCCGGCCATCAGGGCCAGTGCGCGGTCGGCGTGCCCGGCGGCGGCCAGGCCTGCGACCTCGGCGTAGCGGGCGGGCAGCACGCCGGCGAGCCCGGAGTGCCAGGTGCGGGCGCCGCCGAGCAGGCCGTGCACGCCCAGGCCGTCGCCGCTGAAGCCGATCTCGACGTGCGCGGGGAGCTTGTGGTGCAGCTCGCGCGCGCGGCCGCGGACGGCATCCGGGCTGGCTCCCCGGTCCTTGACGCCCTGGACGCGGGGCAGTCGCGTCACGCGCCGCAACTGCTCGACGCTGAAGTCGTACCGCGTCGCGATGGGGTTGTGGTACGCCCACACGGGGATCCCGACGACGTGGGTCACGCAGCGGAACAGCTCGTGCACCTCGTCGTCGGTGAGGGGCAGGTACGCCATCGTCGGAACGAGCAGCGCGTCGGCCCCCGCCTGCTCCGCGTCGCGCGTGAGGTCGAGGACGTCGCGCGTGGCTAGGGCGCCGACGCCCATCAGCACCGGGACCCGCCCGGCTGCGGCCTCCACGGCGGCCTCGCCCACCCGCCGCCGCTGGGCCCGGTCCAGGTACGCGAAGCCGCCCGTGCTGCCGAGCACCGCGACACCGCTGGCGCCGCCCGCCACGGCCCGGTCGACGAGCTGGGCGAGCACGTCCTCGGCGACCTCCTCCGTGACGGTGCGCGGGGTGGGGAGGTACGCGACCAGGGAGCCGAAGAGGGGCATCTCAGCAGCGTAGCCACCGGCCGGGGCGCCGGTCAGCGGAAGTCCCGCGACGTGGTCCGCACCCGCAGGGACAACGGGGCCAGGTGCTCGGCGACGAGGTTCGTGGCGCCATCGGCCCGCTCCAGCCGGCCCCGCACCACCAGTGCGGCCGACGTGCGGGCTGCCTTGCGGAACTTCTGCCAGAGCCCCGGCGAGCAGACCACGTTGAGCAGGCCCGTCTCGTCCTCGAGCGACAGGAACGTGACTCCGCCCGCCGTCCCGGGGCGCTGCCGGTGCGTGACGACACCTGCCACCGCGACCCGCCTGCCGGCCTCGTGGCGGTAGGCCTGCTCGACGCGCAGCACCCCGGCGGCGTCCAGGCCCTCGCGCACATGCTGTGTGGGGTAGGAGTCCACCGAGACGCCTGTGGCCCACACGTCGGCCACCGCCAGCTCGACGTCCGTCATGCCGGGCAGCGTGGGGGCGCTGACGCCCACAGCGACGCCGGGCAGCGTGTCCGGGCCCTCGAGCGCGAGGGCGCCAGCCGCCCACAGCGCCTCGCGGCGGGTGGCGCCCAAGGCCCCCAGGGCGCCGCCGGTGGCGAGCGCCTCGAGCTGCGCGGTGGTCAGGCTCACCCGGCGCGCCAGGTCCCGCAGGTCAGCGAACGGCCCGTGGGCAGCGCGTTCGGCCACCACGCGCTCGGCCACGTCCTCCCCCACGCCCCGCACCGAGGCCAGGCCCATGCGCACCGCGAGCGCCCGTCCATCGGGGTTCGGCGCGCGCCCGTCCACCGGGGCCGTCCCGGAGGGCGTCGGCACGAGCCGGGGCTCACCGCCCGGCGGCGTCGGGCCCAGCCGTTCGACCTGGGCCTGCACCCCGGAGGCCTGCACACAGGGGCGCAGCACCTCCAGGCCATGACGGCGGGCATCGGCCACGAGGGACTGCGGGGAGTAGAAGCCCATCGGCTGCGCGGCCAGCAGCCCGGCGTAGAAGGCCGCCGGGTGGTGCACCTTGAGCCAGGCGCTGGCGTAGACGAGGAACGCGAACGAGTACGCGTGGGACTCGGGGAAGCCGAAGTCGGCGAAGGCCTTGAGCTTGTCGAAGATCTGCTCGCCGGTCTCCCGGTCGATGCCGTTCGCGGCCATGCCGGCGAGCAGGCGGGCGTGCAGGGCCTCCATCCGCTCGGTGGACCGCTTGGAGCCCATCGCCCGGCGCAGCTGGTCGGCCTCGGCGGGGGTGAAGTCGGCGACGTCGATGGCCATCTGCATGAGCTGCTCCTGGAAGAGCGGCACCCCCAGGGTCTTCGCGAGCGACTTCTCGAGCTTGGGGTGCAGGTAGGTGACCTTCTCCCGGCCGTGGTACCGGTTGATGTACGGGTGCACCGAGCCGCCCTGGATGGGCCCGGGGCGGATCAGCGCGACCTCCACGACGATGTCGTAGAACCGGCGCGGCTGCAGGCGCGGCAGCGTGCCCATCTGGGCGCGCGACTCGACCTGGAACACGCCCACGGTGTCGGCGGCGCTCAGCAGGTCGTACACGAGCGGGTCCTCGTACGGCAGCGCGTGCAGGTCGAGCTCGACGCCCTCGTGCTCGCGCACCAGGTTGAACGCGATCCGCAGCGCGGTGAGCATGCCCAGGCCCAGCAGGTCGAACTTCACCAGCCCCGCGTCGGCACAGTCCTCCTTGTCCCACTGCAGCACCGTGCGCCCGGGCATCCGGGCCCACTCCACCGGGCAGACCTCGATGACGGGCCTGTCGCACATCACCATGCCGCCCGAGTGGATGCCCAGGTGGCGGGGCAGGCGCAGGAACCGCTCCGCCAGGTCGATCACCTGCTCGGGGATCTCGTCGAGCTCGGCCGCCGCCGGGGGCCGGTGGCGTGGGACGACATCGTGCCGGTCGGCGGTGGGCTCGAACGTGGTCCCCCACACCGCGTCATGGGGGTCGCGGCCACGGCCCGTCCGGGCGGGCGGCGGGGCGTCGCGGGCGGGTGGGGCGTCGCGGCCGTCGGGCGTCACCGGGTCCGCGCCGCGCAGGCTGCCCCAGCGCTCGATGGACTTGCTCCACGCGTCCTGCTGCCCGGCGTCGTAGCCGAGCGCGCGCGCCGCGTCGCGCACTGCCGAGCGCGGCCGGTACGTGATGACGTTCGCGACCTGCGCGGCGTGCGTGCGCCCGTGCTTCGCGTAGACGTGCTGGATGACCTCCTCGCGGCGGCCCGACTCGATGTCCACGTCGATGTCCGGCGGCCCGTCCCGCTCGGGCGCCAGGAAGCGCTCGAACAGCAGCCCGTGGGCCACCGCGTCCACGGCCGTGACCCGCAGCACGTAGCAGACCGCCGAGTTGGCGGCCGAGCCGCGGCCCTGCGCCATGATGCCGTTGCGCCGGCAGAAGTCGACCAGGTCGTAGACCACCAGGAAGTACCCCGGGAAGCCCAGGTCCTCGATGACGCGCAGCTCATGCTCGAGCTGCGCGTACGCGCCGGGCACCCGCTCGGCCTCGGGCGGCCCGTACAACTCGAGGGCGCCGCGGCGCACCAGCTCGCGCAGCCAGCTCGCCTCCGTGTGGCCGGGCGGCACGGGGTAGGGCGGCAGCTGGGGCGCGACCAGGGAGAGGTCGAACGCGCACTCGGCGGCCAGGCGCGCGGCGGTCGCCACGGCCTGCGGGTGGCGCCGGTGCAGGGCCAGCATCTCCGCCGCCGAGCGCAGGTGGGCGGTGGGGGCGCCGGGCAGCCAGCCGTCGAGGTCGTCGAGCGAGGAG